>CAXTDO010000618.1:0-4425 GCA_964242315.1 uncultured Flavihumibacter sp. | reverse complement strand
ACAGCATTGTAGTGTACGTGGGATTATTGGTGAAGGGTGTACCGTCCAGGTTCAGGTAAGTGTTGATGAACGTGCGCGTAAAGCTCGCTTTCGCCCCATAAGTGCCGCTGGTCCACCACCAGTTCGCTTCGTTTAATACGCCAAGATTAACGTCTGCAACTGCGGCTTGCAATACTTCATTGGCTAAAGGAGTACTGCTGGTAAACACCTGGCGATAAGATGCACCCGGGCCTCCGGCTGTATTGATTGAGAAGCCTCCGTTTTTGATGATTTGGTCTGCTGCTGAGGCGGACTGCTCAAGCCATTTGTTAGCTGAGGTCATTAAATTCAATTCCGTATGGTATTTTCTGTAGGTACCTTCAAAAAGACACACTCTCGATTTATAGGCATAAGCCACCCATTTTGTAATGGTTGTACGGCTTGGATCATTGGCAGTAGAAATGTTGGCGCAGGCAAAATCAAGATCAGCCAATACCGAGTCCATCACCACTTCTCTTTTGTCACGACCAGCAGTTAAAGAAGGATCATTAACATCCAATGGTTTTCCGATCCAGGGTACATCACCAAAGCGTTTGACCTTTTCCATATAAAAATAGGACCTGAAATAACGCGCGATTCCCATATAATTATTCCGTACGGTTTCAGGTACTGCCGGATTATTATTGTTCTGAATAAAATAATTGATATTCCTTAAGTCTGTCCAGGTCCAACCTGAACTGGTGTTGGTAGCATAGCTTCCTTCCCGGATAAAATTCTCCACTGATTTTACTGCAAGGTAATCCGACATCGCATCCTGACTGGTTGAATTTTTGGGAAGAAAATCCATTCCATAAAAGGAATTTGTGTATAATTTAAGCCCGTTTTCCGTACCAAAAACCGCATCCCGCGAAGCAGTTGATCGGGGAAGCTGTTCCAGTTTATTACAGGCCGTAAAACCTAAACTGCCCAGCAAAAATCCTATATATAACTTTTTCATTTGTTTAATATTTTATTTAAAGCTGACCATATGCAGCATTCAATATCACCTTAAAACGTAACATTTATCCCGAAAGAAAAACTCTTTAATAACGGATAGTTATAACCATCCCCGTTGGTAGCGCCACTGTTTAGGTCCTGGTCTGCAGGTACAGCATTTTCTACGTCAATAGTATTTTTGACAATTTTGTACATCGGTGAATACGTATACAAATTCTCGCCCGAGAAATATACTCTTAAACTACGGGCGCCGATACGGCTGATCCATGCTGAAGGCAGGTTATAACCGACCTGGATATTCTTCATTCTCAGGTAGGCAACGTTCTGCAGATAACGCGTCTGCGCCACGCCCAATGTCCGGTTTGTATTGCTGGATGCCGCTCTTGACATCGTTCTCGGAAAATACGCATCGATATTATCTGGTGTCCACATATTACCCACCTGAAAAGTAGGTATATTATTATAAGGGCGGTTATATTGTCCCCAGAACATTTCTGTTTCAGTGCTCGGATACCATTGTTGTTTACCCACTCCCTGGAAGAAAACGGAGAATGAAATATTATTCCAGTCTGCACCCAGGTTAACGCCATAACTATACCTTGGTGAATAGTTGCCAATAATTCTTCTGTCACCAGGGTTGCCCACTTTATTTTCTCCCACGTTAATTAAATTATCCTTGTTCAGGTCTCTCAGCTTGATATCACCCGGATACCATAAGTTGGTAGGAGATGCCCTCATTTGTGGATTTTGTTTCGCATGTGAAGCTATATCAGCCGCATCAATAAAGAAACCTTCTGTTTCGTAGCCCCATATCTCACCCAGCGTTTGTCCTTCGTAATAATCGCTGAGTAACTTGTCAGGGTTATTGTACCGGTCGATTGTTGATTTATTGTCGGATAAAAATACCCGTACGTTATACCTGACTGGTTTTTTGCTATTGCCCAGTTTGTCGCTCCAGGTGAGAGAAGCTTCCCAACCACTGGTAGTGAGGTCAGCATAGTTGCCTTTGGGAGTAGCTGCTCCAAACACAGCAGGCGGCGTCAGGCCAAACGTAAACATATCTGTCGTTTTCCGGATATAGGCATCACCTGTAAAATTTAAGCGGCCCGACAGCATCCCCAGGTCTAAACCAATATTACTGGTAGTGGAAGTTTCCCAGGTCAGGCCTTCAGGCACTACGCCTGGATTACGAGTGGTCTGGGGTCTTGCACCGTTCAAAATTACACCCGACTGGCTGATGTCAAATCTTTCCTGGAAGGCATAGGATGCAATGTTACCGTTACCAAGTGATCCATAAGAAGCCCTGAGTTTTAATTCGGAAACAGTGCTGGGTGAAACATTCCAGAACGGCTCCTTATTGACTTTCCAGCCTGCAGATACAGAGGGGAAAAAACCGTATTGTTGATCTAATGGGAATTTGGATGAACCATCATAACGGGCATTCACTTCAATCAGATAACGATCTTTAAAGGCATAGTTCAATCTTGAAAAGCCTCCCACGATAGCCCATTGTTCATAACCGCCACCAGTAGTGATAGCCTGACCCAAGGCAAGGTTCAGATCGGTGGCATTTTCGAAAATAAGGCCGTTACGCTGTACGGCAACCCGGTTATAAGTAGACTGCTCGTAGTTATAACCTGCCATGAATTTAAGGTAGTGGTTATCCCCAAACTCGTTTTCATATTCCGCATAGATATTGGTTGCCAGATACCTGGTTTTACGATCATCCGACGCTATATCATTGGTGGTTGTCCCTACATAAGAAGTAACGCCCTTGAAGTTACTATAAGGTACCTGTACACGTTTTTGGTACCTTTCATTATCCGTATTACGAAACGTGAAATCGGCATTTACACGGAATTTATTATTAAAGAATTTGCTTCTCAAACCGGTAATGTTCCTGAATACCTCGCGACGTGTATCAATTCCATTCTTCCCATATATAAAATCTCCGACGGTATACACGGAAGAAAAAGTTAACGTGCCATCCGGATTATACAAGGGCATGGAGGGATGTCCCTCGTCGGCGATGTTCCTCCAGATCCCACCGCCCTCACCCACGTTAATGGGGTTATGATAGTCCACAACAGAATAATCGGTATTGTTTTCAATGGTTAACCAGGGGAACAGTTCAATAGAGCCCCTTGCCCGGATATTTTTGGTATCGTAGTCATCAGAGTTATGCCGGAATAATCCATCCTGCTTTAAAAATCTTCCGGAAACTAAATACGTCGCTTTTTCACTGCCTCCGCTTACAGAAATATTGTTTTCAAAAGCTGCCAGATTGTTTTTATACAACTCCCCGTAATAATCGGTGCTGCCATAATAAGTGTACTCACCGGTATTCGGATCAACTTCTACCTGGTTGTAAGGCTGACCTGATTCTTTTCTTCTCCTGAATTCGTCCAGGTATGCCTGCGAAAATTTCTGCGTCTTATTCACATTTTGCGGAAAAGCACCGTCCCCATTAACAAACGCCTCTGAAAACATTTTTGCCCACAGGTAACCATCAGTTACAAAGCTGGGCCTGGTTACGGGCGATTTCAGGGCATAATTGCTTGAATAAGTTACGCTGGTACGTCCTTTCACTCCTTTTTTGGTAGTAATTAACACCACGCCAAATGCGCCCCTTGCACCGTAAATAGCGGCGGAAGCTGCATCTTTCAGGACAGTGACGGTTTCAATATCGTTTGGATTTATCAAGCTGGGATCACCTTCAAACCCATCTATCAAAATGAGCGCACTACCTCCCTGGCCAATGGAAGTGATTCCCCTGATATTGTAACTTGGCGATTGAGTAGGCTTGCCATCCAGCATTTTCAGATTTAAATTCGGAATCTGTCCTTGCAAACCCTGGGTAAGATTGGTCATTGGCCGGTTTTCAAGATTTTTTGAAGTGATCTGATCAACCGCACCTGTTGCGTTTACTCTTTTTTGAGTACCAAAACCAACTACAATCACCTCGTCCAAAGCGGCGTTTGCTGAGGCAGCCATGGATATATTAACACCCGTATTTTCACCGGTTTTTACAGTATAGTTGCGAATCAATTGCTGCTGGAATCCAACATGGGATACTCTGAAATGGTATTTAGCACCGGGAATAAGTTGATTAAAACTAAAAACGCCCTTATCGTTGGTAATCGTGCTCTTTTGTAAAGTACTATCTGAATCACTGATAACGGTAATAGTCACATCAGGCAACGCAGCGCCGCCATTATCGCGTACAGTGCCTGTAACCGTTGCGTTCGTTTGAGTGTAGCCTGTAAAGGAAATACACAATAGGAGCGATAGGATGACTCCCGGAAAGCAGTTTTGCTGCAGTTGTTTTCTCATGATTTAGCATTTAGTTGATTATATAAGGATGCATGGTATCACGATAGCGATACAAATATTTTGACAAAATGCAAACATATCAAAATAATGGAGAAAAAAACTGATCGCAGTTTTAAA
>CAXTDO010000617.1:0-4432 GCA_964242315.1 uncultured Flavihumibacter sp. | reverse complement strand
GGCAATGCCTGCGATTATATTTCAGAGTCGGTAATAAGGGATGCGGCCATGAAAGATGGCCACTTAAATTATGGGAACAGAAAGTACCACACCATCTTTCTGGTGATGGTTGAAAGTATGGAGCCTGCTACCGCACAGCAACTGTTGCATTTTGTGGAAAACGGGGGAAGGATATTTTGTCTGGATGCTCATCCTAACAAATCTTTAGGATGGAATAACTACCAGCAAAGAGATGCAGAGGTGAAGACATTGGTAGAAAAAATGCGAACTTTTCCTGACCGGTTCATCCTGCTGACCACTCCTAAAAACGAATTCATTCAATGGTATAAAGAGATCCAGCTAAAATACAATCTTACTCCATATGTTACCATCAGCAAGCCCGACCGCTTTGTTACGCAGGTAAGGTACCAGGCAAAAGATATGGAAATACTGCATTTTATCAATTCCAGTATGGATGATGCACACCAACTGGAGCTGTCGCCTGTTGATGCCATTAGTAAAGGAAAACAGGCCTGGATATGGGATGCTGAAAACGGCGAGCGCTACAGGCTTGAGAATGCAAAAAATATTTCGCTTAACATTGGCCCGGCAGATTCCGTATTGATAGTGTTTGATAAAAACAAAATAGGAAAAGCCTGGAATCCCAAACAGGTATCTTCGAACAGAGATGCAGCTATTAATCAATGGTCAGTTGAATTTAAACACCTGAACGGCTCGAGTAATAAAACAGATATGAATGTGCTGAAAGACCTCAAAGACCTTCCGGACTTTGTTTCTTTTTCAGGGACTGTTACTTACCGGGGTACATTAAACATCACTGACACGAAGAAAGCACAATTTTTGAACCTCGGTAAAGTTTACGGAATTAGCACCTTAACAGTAAACGGAAAAGATTTGGGACTGCAGTGGTATGGAAGACGGATCTACGCTGTACAAGATGCGTTGCAGAACGGTGCTAACACCATTGAAATAAAAGTAGTTACTTCGATGGGTAACTATATGAAGTCGCTAAAAGACAATTCTATTGCCCAGTACTGGACAAATATCGGAAGAAAAGATCAGCCGATACAATCAATGGGCCTGATTGGCCCTGTTACCATTGCTTAACCATGAAAATCAGTCAATGAAAAATTTAAGATTTTTTACAATAATCGCCTGCTGCATTTTTTCCCTGAACGTTTCTGCAAAAGATTACTCCGCTTCCTTCTTTGGAATCAATTCCAACGGAACAACTCTTAACACCCGGTCTATACAGTTTGCGTTGGATTACATCAATAAACAGGGTGGTGGTAGGCTGATCTTTTATGTAGGCAGGTATCTTACCGGAACATTACACATGCGCTCTAACGTAACCATTCACCTGGATGAAGGCGCTGTGCTGTTGGGTTCGTTGGTTCCATTTGATTACGAGCCGCGGACTAATCCTTTTATGACTGCTTTACTGCTTGCGGATAACGTGGAGAATTTCGGTATCACCGGAAAAGGTATGATCGATGGCCAGGGTCAGCAGGTTGCCAGGAATTTTGTGGATGTAATTGACAAAGGTCTTATCAAAGATCAATTCAGATCGGGAAGGCCTGAAGCCGAAACAAGGCCGATGATCATTTACTTCAGAAGCTGTAAAAATATTTTAATCAAAAGCATCATATTTAAAAACTCCGCAAGCTGGAACCAGACTTACGACCAGTGTAAAAATTTAAAGGTAGACAGCATCACTGTAGACAACAAAGCCTACTGGAATGAGGACGGTATCGACATCGTAGATTGCGACAGCGTATCAGTAACCAATTCCTATATCGATGCGGCGGATGATGGCATCTGTTTAAAATCTCACGATCCGAAAGTGTTCTGCAATAATATTTTTGTAAGAAATAATATCATCCGCACCAGTGCCAATGCCATAAAGTTCGGCACCGCATCACTCGGTGGTTTTAAGAATGTGCGCATCATCAACAATAAAGTTTTCGACACGTACCGTTCCGCTATCGCCCTGGAAGCGGTGGATGGTGGATTTATAGAAAACATAGAAGTAGACAGCCTGCTGGTAATAAATACCGGTAATGTAATTTTTCTGAGAGTGGGAGAGCGGTGGGGCGAAAAAACGGCTCGTATGAATAATATCACCATAAAAAATGTTGTTGCAGATGTGCCGGCCACGAAACCTGATGCAGGATATTCGTATGAGGGTCCTGTTGAAGACCTGCCAAGAAATATCTCTCCGGGAATTATCATAACAGGTTTACCCAATAAAAAAATCACCAACGTTACCATCAGCAATGTACAAATGAAACATGCGGGTGGTGGCAATCCCATGTATGCAAAAGTGGCGCTTGATGAACTGGATAAAGTTCCTGAGTTTCCCGATCGTTATCCTGATTTTTCCATGTTCAAGGAACTGCCTGCCTGGGGAATCTACATCAGGCATGCCCGACAAATAACCATCTCCAATATCGGTTTAACTGCCGATAAAAAAGATTTCAGGATGCCCATCGTTACTGACGACGTTCAAAGCTCCACATTTTCCGGCATAAAAATAAAGCAGCCCTCTGAAGGCAACAGCTATCATTTCTACAAATCAAGTGATGTTAGTATTGATAAAGGGTTGAAGGGCACTGTGGGGAAGTGATTGTAGTCTAACCTATCAGCCATCCCGACATTTTTTAACCACGGAGGAAAAGCCGAGGTAGCACGGAGGTCCACGGAGGAAGCTCCTCCGTGGACCTCCGTGCTACCTCGGCTTTTCCTCCGTGGTTAAAAAACACTTATAAGGTTTAGCTACTACCATTCAACCGTAGCTTTATACTTAACTTAACACCAGCTAAAATCTTTCAATAGTGAATATCAAAAAAAACATCCTGTTCATCCTGCTCATCTTTCAATCCTTCACCCTGCTTGCGAAAGATTACCCTGCATCTTTATTTGGAATATACTCAGATGGCGTTACACTGAATACAAGATCTATTCAGGCAGCGATCGATTACATTAATGCCAATGGTGGGGGTAAACTTATTTTTTCTGTGGGAAGGTATCTCACCGGTTCTATCCACCTGAAATCTGATGTAATGATTGAATTGAAAGAAGGCGCTGTATTGCTTGGGTCACTGAACCCCTACGATTATGATAAACTTACATTCACGGCGCTCATACTTGCACGTGACCAGCACGACATAGGAGTCATCGGACAAGGCGTAATAGACGGACAGGGTAGGGCTGTTGCCAGGAACGTAATCAACCTCATTCATTCGGGAATACTGGTAGATCTTTTTAAGAATGACCGTCCGCAGGAAGACCATCGCCCTATGATATTTTATCTTCGTTCCTGTAAAAACGTAACCGTACAGGGTATCACCATAAGAAACTCGGCCTCCTGGGTGCAGACCTACGATCAGATAAAAAACCTGAACATCGATCACATTTATGTAGACAGCAAGGCTTACTGGAACAACGACGGGATAGACATTGTTGACTGCGACAGCGCAAGCGTTACCAATAGTTTTATTGATGCGGCCGATGATGGCATATGCCTGAAGTCGCACGAGTACGGGGTATTTTGTAACAACATCGTGCTGCGAAACAATACAATCAGGTCAAGCGCCAATGCGATTAAATTTGGTACGGCTTCCAACGGCGGTTTCCGAAACATCAGGATAATAGACAACAAAGTATATGACACCTATCGTTCTGCCATAGCGCTGGAATCTGTTGACGGCGGGTTTCTTGATAACGTTACCGTTGATTCATTAAGGGCTATAAATACCGGTAATGCCATTTTTCTCCGGCTTGGTGAAAGAGTGGTTGGAAGAAAGGGCTCATTAAACAACATAAAGATCAGCAATGTGTATGCTGAAATTCCCGGAGGAAAGCCGGATGCAGGTTATGAATACGAAGGGCCGATAGAAGACATGCCACGAAATATATCCCCTATTGTTATCGCCGGTTTGCCCGATCAGTATATTACCGATGTAACCATCAGTAACATCGAAATAAAATTTCCGGGCAGAGGAACGGAGTTCTTTGCCAACGCGCCTTTGGAACGGTTAGACAGTATCGTCGAAATCCCCGCGAAATATCCCGATTACTCTATGTTTAAAGAATTGCCGGCATGGGGAGTATATATCAGGCATGCTAAAAACATTCAATTTTCAAATATCAAGTTAAGCTGCGAGAAAAAGGACTACCGTACACCGATTGTGTTGGATGATGTGCACAATTCCCGGTTTACAGGGATGGATATCAAACAGCCCAACCAGAAAAAGGTGCCGATTCACATGTATAAGTCCAGTGGCATTGTGAGCAAGTAGATTTTTTTTAACCACAGAGGGCACAGAGGGAGGAAACACAGAGATCACAGAGGCCCTCCGCGGTCTCTGTGTTTCCTCCCTCTGTGAACTCTGTATTTAAAAAAACTTACACAACAATCACCCTGTAATGA
>CAXTDO010000616.1:0-4440 GCA_964242315.1 uncultured Flavihumibacter sp. | reverse complement strand
GAAAAGTCCCTTATCCAGCATAAGGTATCAGGATAGATCATCGGCTCACTTTTAACGATAAACTGCGAACGGGGTTTACCGGCATTTTCTCTTAAAGAAGCTTCTTTAGTTAAGAAAATTTCGGAGTGGTATTTTAATTTAGATACATCTATCTCTTTTTTACCGAAGATCCTGTTTTCAGGAGAAAAAATCAGCTGATCGATTTTTTCCACGGTAGCTTTATCACCCCATTTGATAGTAGCGGCTTTCTTCCAGTCAACATAATCAATACCGTCAACATTTTTAACAAAGCCCATCAATGTTGCTGCTATTGAGTCACGAACCCAATACACAAACTGACGGTATTCAGAATTGGTAATTTCTGTAGCATCCATCCAAAAACCTGCTATTGAAACCTGTTTGTTTCTTGCGGTATATGCGTAGTTCACGTCTTCATCACTTGGTCCCATGTGAAATGTTCCTGGCGGAACGTATACCATTCCGGGAGGTTTGGGCATCACGTATTTCTTACTTAATGCCACACCGTGAAGCTGGCCGTCATTAACAGCTCCGCGGGAAGATTTGCCAAACTTACCGCAGCTTGCCAGCATGAATAAAAGGGCAACAGCCACCACAACAGACAGAGATTTGATTTTCATAAAATTAGAGGGTATGGGACGAAAAAAATATTTGTTCAACATCGTCATCAAAAATTTAATTTTTATTATTTATGCATCTGGCAGATACTCAATATTCGCTAACGGCTATATTAAAAAAATATTGCAAATCTATACTAGAAATTATCATAATTTTTATAATAAGAACCTTAATTAATTAACGTTTCCTTTAGAAATCAGGCAAGCATATTTTAAAGGGTATAGAGATACTTCATACATGAAATCATTCCCATTTAAGTAAGGGAATTTGTTATTTACATATACGGAAACCAGTATTAATTTGTTTAGCATGAAGATATACAATATTTGCTTAAAAATTTCAAATGAACAACTCAGCGCCGATACAATTTCTTTACATATAACCATACGTTACATTAACAAAGAAGCTAATACAACAAACGAAATAAAGTCGTCATCTGTTGTTCCTAAAAATTTTTTAACATTTTTGCAGCTCTTGTCATACCGAAGTTTCAGTACGCCAATCGTTTCAAGGCTGTAGTTGTATTAATGAGAAAATTTGTAACCTTAATACCGTATAAATGGGATTTTACTGTAAAGTTTAATATCAGGATTTTTTTGCAGAATAATTGGTGCTAATCAGTAAACAAGTTTAAAATAACCCTATTGAGACTACTTGTTTAAACGTAAATTCTGATAGTTATTTTTTAACGGTATTGTTCACCGTAGAAAGATACATTTCTAACGCTGCTGCCATTGACGGAGCTTTGGGCAGGGGTGCTTTAATATCAAGTGTAAGTCCGGCTTCTTCAATGGCTTTAGATGTATTACTCCCAAACGCACCTATTTTTGTACCGTTTTGTTCAAATAAGGGGCAATTGTCCAGCAAACTCCTAACACCGCTTGGAGTAAAAAAACAAATAACATCATAAGCGGTTTGGTTCAGCACTTCCTTTACGTCGTTACTAATGGTACGATACATGAAAGGGGTGGCAAACTCACAGTTATTCAGCTTCAACCAGTTGATAATTTCATTATCCTGCTGATTTTCTGAACAGGGATAAAGAAATCTTTCATTTTCTTTATGTTTATTTATAACATCAAACATACTTTTATTAGTTCCATCAGCACCATAAAACACCTTTCGCTTCCTGTACAGAATGAATTTCTGCAGGTATAAGGCTACTGCTTCGGTCATGCAAAAGTATTTGGTATCCTGAGAAACAATAACTTTCATCTCGTCGCAGGTGCGAAAAAAATGATCAATTGCGTTACGACTTGTAAAAACTACGGCTGAATAATGACTAAGATCAACTTTCTGTTTGCGGAAATCTTTGGCGGGGATGCCTTCAAGACGAATAAAGGGGTAAAATTCCAATTCGATATCATATCGCTTTGCCAAGTCAAAATAAGGCGACTTTTGTGTATCCGGTTTGGACTGGGTAATTAGAATCTTTTTTACAGTTTTAACAGTTGCGGCTGTATTTAACCCGTTTTTTAGCATGTGTTAAAGGCTATCGTTAGACAAAGCTAAGAACTTTTTTCCAAAAATGTCAATAACACCTTGTAAATCAATAACAGCGGTATTATTTCGAATGCGCAAAGATATAATAAAAAGTGAAATTGGCTTACTTTTATTTCTTTCCGTACAGGGGCATAAGAGATTATATAACGGTATGCAAAAAAAATGGCTACCACTGTAAACGATAGTGTTACCAGCACTGAAATTAATGAAGCGGAAGAAAACGCCATTAAAATCAGGAATGGAATCAGGAGAATACCCAGAAGCTTATTCACTAAAAAAACCACAAATGCATAAGTATCAGCAGCTTCTTTAATATTAAAAATCCAACCGGTTAATTTTAAGGTAAAATATTTCGCCAGATAAATTATGCTCAGGCCAATAGTACTGTTTAAAATAAGATACCATAAATTATCCGTTCGATGAAAATTGTAATATCGTAAAAGAAAGGCAATATAAATCCCTCCGGAAATAACAAAGAAAATATTTAGTAACAAAGAAGGCAGCGGGCTCTGTATCAATTGTTCCCTGATCTGCTTTTGCTTTAACGACACCCTGAAAAATACCGCAAACAAATTATTCATGTATTTACTAAAAAGCAAACGGATCAGCGCAAAATAAAAAACCACGCCTGTCAACAGGTAAAATAATCCATCTTTACCGGCATTATTTCGTTTAATATTTATTTCATACCGGGGTTTTTTAAAAAAATTAAAATAGGGGTTATTTCGTAAAACAACATTAATTTTCTCATCCATCCCCACTAATTTGGCCGATTGATTGAGCTTCTTAATCGTTATCGCTACTCTTAAGGCAATGCTGTCAGCCTTTCTTTTTCTTATTGAATCAGCCCTGCTTAACACCCTGGGCTTGAAAACTGAATCTTTTTTAACGGGAATATCATCATTTTCAGCCTGCGCCAGGCAGTTACTTAAAAATCCAAAAATGATAAAGAGGGAAAGAAAATATTTCACTAAATGATATTACAGGTGCGAAAATATTGAAAAGTTTGGCTTTCAGTCAGTGACTGCCAAAAACACTATTGTCTTTGGCTAAAAATAATTAATATAACCCAGGTGAATTTTAGATTGGCGCAGATCAAGTCTTGTATCATTTCTTTTGCCCGTAGCGTAGGAGATATTGAATATGCCGGATTTTGTTTGAAAAGCAAGTCCGAGCCCTGCGCCTATATAATTATTACCTGCTGCAGGCCTAACGCTTTTATTTGAAACCAGTCCGGCGTCTATAAAAGTAAAAAGAAATGAATTAAGTGCAATAAGATATCGATATTCTATAGTGCTCACCAGGTATTGAGAAGCATAAATGCTTTCTTCGTCAAAGCCCCTGAGAAGCTTGTATCCTCCTATCTGGAACAATTCATTTCTGAATACGGAAGGACTTTGAAACAGGCCGATGTTCATCGCGGTCTTTAATGTAGCCTGCCTGCCCATTTGAAAATAGTGGGCGCCGGTCATTCTTACACGAAACTGGTAACTTTTCTGTTGAACGGTATCGTACAAAGAAGCATAAGAAAAAGAGGGGTCATACAGTTTTGCTATTACGTTGTTTTTATGAACATTACGCGTGCCCGCCGATATGGTAGCCTGGAATTCAGACCCTTTCCTTGGATTCAGGCGGTAATCTGTTTTATTTATATCATAATCTATCCCGAGATTTATTGAGCTGACATCTATTTCCGGTGGAAGCTTCCTACTTAACTTCAGTAACACCGTATCAACATTTAACAGGGTACTTTTTAAATTCTGAATAAATACCCTGCCGGTTTGTTCTCCGGTAAACGTGTATTGCATACCTAATTGAAAGTTAAGATTCAGGTAGGAAGAATCTTTTTTTAAAAGATCAAACGAAGTGCTGATCCCAAAGGGTGACCCAAATAGATAAGGCTGCCTGAAGGCCAGGTTTAACCGGGGTGACCTTACCTGGATCTGCTGCCAGTTTATGCCAATCAGTTCTCCGTTACCCAGTGCATTTATCAGGTTAATATTGGCTTCACCGGTAACCAGTAACTTGCTTGTAGTACCTGTTTGATCATTGGAAGGTAAAAACCCTATTAAAACATTTACCTGGCTGCTTTTTTTGGGCTTTAAATATAAATTCAGAATAGAACCTGTTCCTAACATGGTTACATTCCAGGGCTGCTGCTCTTCCAGATACGAAAGCTCCAGAATTTTTTTACTGATAAGCTGTAATTTACTTTTCTGGTAAATTGATCCGTTTTTCATTTCGAGATAGCGTTGCACAAAAACATTGGAAATAACGGCTTTACCATAAACACGGCTACTG
>CAXTDO010000615.1:2214-4443 GCA_964242315.1 uncultured Flavihumibacter sp. | reverse complement strand
GTATAAAAACGCTTTAGCCTATATCTTCCCTTCCATGTATGAAGGATTCGGACTTCCGGTACTGGAAGCTTTTAGTTGCGGATGCCCCGTGTTAGTGAGTAACACAAGCTCTCTGGTTGAAATTGGAGAAGATGCTGCAACTTTTTTTGAGCCGAAGAACCCGGCATCCATGATCAATGCCATAAAGGGGATACTCAGCAATAAAGAATTAAGACTTGGCAAGATCAGCAAAGGCTATCAGCAGGTGAAAAAGTTTTCATGGCAGAAAACCGCCGATGAAACCAAAAAAGTTTATGAGGGTATTATCGGCCTTCGAACAGTTTTGTAACCACAGAGGAAATGTCTGAACTGTGATTTAATTGATTAAATGAAGGAGTATGATATAGAATAATCATAGACCATCATTTAATCAGCTAAATCACAGTTCAGACATTTCCTCTTCAGCCACTACTATCAAAAAAACTAATAATGATTAAACAAGCTATAGATTTTTTTAAACATCATAAAAGTGAAAGAGAAAACTTTAAAAAATTCAGGCAGGTATTTGACCACTTTAATTCTTTAGATGCAAATAAGAAGTTGAAGAATGAATGGATGGATATATTTCCTTTTTTTACCGATAACACAAAAGAAACAGAATTCGATGCTCATTATATATACCATCCCGCCTGGGCAGCAAGAATTGTACGGGATATTGCACCGTTAAAACACATTGATATTTCTTCAACGCTTCATTTCTGCTCTATATTATCCGCTTTTATACCGGTTGAATTCTATGATTACAGGCCGGCAAATTTAAAGTTAACGAATCTGCATTCAGGTAAAGCCGACTTGACAAATCTTCATTTTGCGTCAAACAGTATTCAATCTTTATCCTGCATGCATACCATAGAACATATCGGACTTGGCAGATACGGAGAGCCGCTAGACCCTGACGCTGATGTTACATCAATTAATGAATTAAAAAGAGTAGTAGCGGTAAACGGTTCTTTATTATTTGTTACCCCGGTAGGTAAGCCGAAAATTCAATTTAACGCACACAGAATTTATCCACCCGAACTGATAACAAATTTATTTAAGGGCTTTACACTGAAAAAGTTTTCGCTGGTTTTGGATAACCGTGATTTTTTAGAAAATGCCGGCTTTGATGTAGCAGAAAAACAGAACTATGGTTGTGGTTGTTTCTGGTTTATAAAGGAACCACAGTAGAAGGTGTTGCTAATCATATTGCATAAAATTACCGGCAATTCTATATGGTCATTGTAAAATTAATCAGCGGTTTAGGCAACCAGCTTTTTCAATACGCGATAGGAAGGCAGTTATCAATTACAAATAAAGTTCCCCTTAAGCTGGACATTTCTTTTTTTAAAGATCAGAGCCTGCGAAATTATAAACTGGATCATTATAACATCAATGCTGAAATTGCCTCAGAAGAAGAGGTGGCAAAGTTTCTAAACATTTATAAAAAGAATAACCTTGCTGCCAGAGTTTACAGGGCAATAGAAAGACGGATGCCCAAACGTAGAAGCCGGTATTTTAAAGAAAATGAATGGTGGGTATATGAACCTGAACTATTGAAAGTATCCGGAACAGCTTATATTGACGGTTACTGGCAGCACTATAAATATTTTGAAAACATTCATCCTGAAATTGCACGAGAACTAACACTCAAAGAAGGATATGATTTTCAACAACGACAAATGGCCGACAAAATAAGTAATAACAGTTCTTCGGTATCATTACATATCAGGCGTGGCGATTATGTTTCAGACTCCAAGACGAGTAGTTTCATGGGTATACTGCCCCTTGAGTATTATGATAACGCAATTAAATATTTCGGCCGGCACCTGAAAGATCCGTCGTATTATATTTTTTCGGATGACCTTAACTGGGTGAAAGATAATCTGAAAGCCAAGGCGCCTATGCAGTTTGTAGATGTGGAAGGCGGTAATAAAGATTACATGGAACTGGATATGATGAGCAGGTGCAGTCATAACATCATTGCCAACAGCTCATTCAGTTGGTGGGGTGCGTTCCTGAACAAAAATCCGGATAAAATTGTGATAGCCCCCCGTCAATGGGTTGTTCCACCTGATGTCAATGCAAGGATACAACTGCAATTCCCTTCATGGGTGAAACTATAATACTATGTTATTAGTATGACTCCGTTGCTATCCGTTATCATTCCATGTTACAACTCCGGCAGATATTTATCTGAAGCAATTGAGA
>CAXTDO010000615.1:0-2204 GCA_964242315.1 uncultured Flavihumibacter sp. | reverse complement strand
CGTATTAACCAACGGTAATACAATCTTATACGAAATAATAGTAGTAAACGACGGATCTACAGAAGCGCTTACGCTAGCGTTACTAAAACAATTATCAGGTGAAGGATACACCATCATCGATCAGGAAAATATGGGCACCGGAGCAGCCAGGAACACCGGCGTAAGGCATTCAAAAGGCGAATACATACTCTTCCTGGATAGCGATAATAAAATAAGAAGCGATTATATAGATAAGGGAATAAAAGTTCTGCAAAAGCACAACGATATAGGTGTTGTATATGGCAACGCTTCGTTTTTTGGAGACAGTGATAAACCGAGGTTTATAACTAAGGAGTTCGACAGGCATGCAATATTAGCGAACAACTATATTGATATCTGTAGCGTTGTCAGAAAGAAAGCCTGGGAGGAAGTCGGTGGATTTGACGAGAACAGAATGATAATGGCTCATGCCGACTGGGAGTTCTGGATTCATCTTATTTCAAAAGGTTGGAAATTCCATTATGTAAACCAGGTATTGTTTGATTACAGGATCAGGGAAGATTCTCTACTGATCCAGCAATCAGGCGACGACAGTGTACGCCGGATAGTAAATTACATTCATTCAAAGCACTGGCATTTATTTTTTGATAATTACAGGCAGGTATATGCCGGCCTTACTTTTTATGGGAATGATAAAAAGCAACCTTTACGTTCATTCATTAAATACATGCGTAATAAATATTTTATTAAAAAAACTAATCCTGTAAATCAGGACCGTTAAATACAATTTTTCCGCATTTACTATGACCGACCTGGCGATAATCATTCCTGCTTATAAAACCACCTATTTCGAAAAGGCTTTAAATTCACTCGCCGCTCAAACCAATAAAAACTTCAACGTATACATAGGCGATGATTGCAGTCCGGAAGATCTTACAGTAATCATTAAAAAGTTTAGTGGTCTTTTAAATATTTATTACACGAGATTCGACTTCAATATCGGATCTAAAAACATAGTTAATCAGTGGAGCCGGTGTATAGATCTCAGCCGGGAGGAAAAATGGCTTTGGCTGTTTTCAGATGATGATCTTGTAGACGAGCACTGTGTTGAAAATTTTTTACAATTAGCGGATAAGAATGGCGACCGGTTTGATGTGTACAGGTTCAACGTTACAGTTATTGATGGAAACGATAAAGTGGTAAAAAATACACCGGAAGGTCCTTTGGAAGAAACCTCGGAAGAGATGGCATATCACCTGTTGCGCGATGAAAGAGGTAACTCTATGCCCGATCATATTTTTAGCCGCCAGGTATATAACAAGAACGGGTTTGTTTATACAGAGTATGCGCAGGGAGCAGACTGGGCTACATCTATTTTATTTTCCGCAGCAAAAGGTATTGCTATTATTCCCGGCGCCAAAGTTTACTGGAGGTTAAGCGGCGCCAATATTTCAGGCGGCGGTTCTAAATACAAAAACATGATGCTGCCGGGACACCTGCAATTTATAAAATGGATACTGAAACATTTTGGGTATTTGCAATCGTCCGCTTCCGGCATCACCTACGAGATGATAAGGCAGGCTGCAAGGATCAACCTGCGAAATGTTATGTTATACCATTACAAGGGATTTACAACATCCAGCTTTTTAATTGTTGTTAAGGTAATGCGGCAAGACTTACAGCTTACTTACCATGAAATGGCATCTGATACCTATTTCATACTTAGCCGTACAAACAAAATGGTAATACGTGCCATAAAAGTTAAAATGCTGTTTGAAAAGATGGTCTGAACTGTGATTTATTTGATTTAATGAAAACTATGAGCTTCATAGTCTTCATTAAATCAAATAAATCACAGTTCAGACAATTTTCTCTGTGGTTAAAAACTGGTTTAACGGCTGATAAAATTATAACATGTCACCGGTTATTTCTATCATCATCCCATGCTATAATTCAGGCGCCTATCTGCGGGACGCACTGGAAAGTATCAGCGGCTATCCCCATAATAATTATGAAGTAATTATTATCAACGATGGTTCCACCGATAATAATACATTGCAACTATTGAATCAGTTGCATAGGGAAGGTTATACTGTTCTACACCAGGAAAACAAAGGGCCAGCCGCTGCAAGAAACACGGGCATTAAATGCTCCTCCGGCAAATACGTGCTCTTTGTAGACAGTGATAATAAAATAAGACGCGCTTACATTGAAAAAGGGATCGC
>CAXTDO010000614.1:0-4451 GCA_964242315.1 uncultured Flavihumibacter sp. | reverse complement strand
GATAGAATATCTGATGAGTCCCAAAGGATTGGCATATAGCGAATATATGGGTTTCATTAAAGAACATTTTCCGCTTCATCTGCCATCGGCTTTTGTTAAATTATGGATGAAGACATTATTTCCATTTGTTTGGGATGGTTTAAAAAAAGGCAATCATTAGTGTTGGGTTGCGTATAAAATATCGTATGAATTGCTCAGCCGTCAGCTATCAGGAGGAAGGCTTGTCAGTTTTTGATATCCTGATAGCTGACGGGTGATGGCAAAAAATAACAATCGGAGCAAAATAATCTGATGAATAATCAGTTAATCATTTTTATCAAAGGTCAAATTTTTTAAAGTGAATAATTCAACAATTATCGCCGTATTCTGCTACAAAAGAGCCAGCAAGTTAAAAGCCTGCATAAACGCTTTGTTAAAGAATCCGGAATGCCCTTCAATGGATATCATCTTTTTTAGTGATGGTTTTAAAGGCGAAAATGACAAAGAAGGGGTGCTGGAAGTACGGGAGTATATTAAATCACTCACGGGTTTCAGGAATGTTTATAAACATTTTCGCTCAAAAAATTACAGTACAGGCCCGAATTTCGAAGAGGGGCTTAAATACCTTAGCGACAATTACGAGCAGTTCATTGTTGTTGAAGATGACCTGGTAGTATCACCGAACTATATCAGTTATTTGATGGAAGGCCTGGCATTTTATAAGGAACAGCGTTCTGTATTTTGTATAACCGCATTCTGTTTTCCACTAAATACGCATGATTATCCTTATGATACGGTTATCTACAAACGATTCTGTTCTTACGGATGGGCAGGTTGGTCAAACAGGATGAAAGATGTTATATGGGACCTGAATGAATTAAGTCACCTTAGCAACACTTCTCCTAACTTCAAAAACCGTTTAAACGCCGAAGGTTATGACCTGTACCGGATGCTTAATAAACAAATAAAAGGCGTTATTTCTACCTGGGATATACAAATGCAGGTGCACGTTGCAGAGAACAGGCTTAAAGTGGTGTATCCTGTTATATCCAAGGTAACCAATATCGGTTTTGATACGGAATCTACCAATACATTTGGAATAGATTATCTTAAAACGCCACTTGACATAGGGGTAAAAAGGAAGTTCAACTTTGCCGATGAAAACCTGATTGAACCGGAACTGCAGAAACAGATAAAGAAACCTTATGGCCTACAGGCGCTTGTTACGAGAAAAATCATTAACACTTTTATAAAAATTACCTCGCAAATAAAGAAAGTAAGTTAAAATTTTTTATTAGCTATGCGGTTTCGAGTTAAATTCCTATTTTACTTAAATTGTTCAAGACAGTAAAGGCAGCAAAAAAAGTTTCTTCTTTTATATCTGTTATATCCTATAAATAGCCCTGATACCTGTTTAAAGTCATACCTATAAAAATCTGCCATTATTTTTTAGAAAAGTATCCAACCATCCAGAAATTACGTATGTGAGTGGAAGAGTTTCCTTTAAGAATCTGCTACCCTCATTTGCTAACCAGCCAATACCAACTTTTTTACATTAGAATTTAATTTATTGTTTCATACGGATGATATCCGAATTATACTTAGAATAATGAAAAAGGTTTCCTTGCTGGGCATGACATTAAACACTGGTTCTTATCTTGAATTTGTGAATCAAATCATTACACATGCTCAAAATAAAAGAAGCGAATACACTTGCCTTGCGAATGTGCATATGCTAATTGAGGCATACAGTGATTACGATTTTGCCAAAGTTGTAAATAATGCCAATATAATTGCTCCTGATGGAAAACCATTAAGTTGGGCGTTGCGATTTTTATACGGGATCAGACAGGAGCGAGCTGCCGGAATGGATCTGTTGCCGGATTTATTGCAACGAGCTTCTGTAAACAATTTACCCGTTTATTTTTATGGTGGATCGGACGAGCTTCTTTTGGAAACGGGTAAATACTTAACGTCGAATTTTCCTAACCTGAAAGTTGCCGGATCGTTTAGTCCTCCTTTCAGAAAACTGTCACCTGAAGAAGATGAGCGTTTCATTAACGACATAAACAATTCCGGTGCGCGGTTGGTTTTTGTAGTGCTGGGCTGCCCTAAACAGGAAAAATGGATGGCTTCGATGAAAGGTAGAATTAATGCTATGATGGTAGGAATAGGTGGTGCGTTACCGGTAATGATTGGCCTTCAAAGAAGGGCGCCGGAATGGATGCAAAAAACCGGCCTGGAATGGATGTTCAGACTTTTTCAGGAACCGACCCGTTTATTTGGTCGCTATTCATTTACAAATTCTTTATTTTTATACTTAATGTTGAAAGAGTATTTGTGGCTTAAGTTGTTTAAAAGAGAGGTTAGGTATGAGGTTTAAATTTTTAAGTATAAGCTTATTGAATAAATCTGTTAAAATTGTATTGACAGCCTTAGCATCCACAAGTATTCAATTACACCCACTAAAATCTTGCGGACCACGGCTGCGATGAAAGTATTATTTATACATTGCCTTTATAAACTGGCAGGTGGTGAGGACGGCGTCGTTACCGCTGAAATAAAATTGTTACGCGCTAGCGGAATAGATGTTGAGCTACTGTCGTTTTCTAACGAGGGCTCATCACTTTTAAAAATTCTTCAGTTACCTTTTAACTTAAGTTCCTATCTTAAAACGCGCAGGAAATTGAAAGCGTTTAAGCCTGATATAGTACATGTTCATAATTTGCACTTTGCCGCATCCACTTCGGTATTGTATGCACTTAAAAGCGAAAAGGTTCCTTTTGTGGTAACACTTCATAATTTTCGCCTTTTATGCCCTTCCGGTACTTTATATCACAACGGTAAGCCATACTTAAAAAGTTTGCATAGCAGCTTTCCATGGGCAGCCGTAAGAGATGGCGTTTATAATAATTCTAAATTTCTTACATTCTGGGTGGGATTTTCTACATGGATCAATCGCCTGATTGGCACATGGAAAATTGCAGATCGTTACATCGTTCTAACCGGCCATGCAAAAAGTATTTTTGAAAAAAGTAGTTCGCATATTGACATAAAAAAAATAATTATAAAGCCAAATTTTGTTTATGATCCACAGGTTAGCACTGTGTCTGATAAAAAAAATTTTTTATTTGTAGGACGTCTGTCAGAAGAAAAAGGTATTCTCGTGTTGCTGGAGGCGTTTAAAGATACTACTCATAATCTTAAGATAATAGGAGATGGTCCATTAAAAGGCTTAGTGGAAGCCAGCTTGGAAGAACACCGTAATATTACTTATATGGGTTATCAGCAGAAAGATGCCATTATAAAAGAATTGACGAACTGTGATGCGCTTATTTTTCCTTCCGTATGGTATGAAACTTTCGGGTTAACCATTATTGAAGCATTTGCTACTTCAACACCGGTGATTGCTTCAAATATAGGATCTGCTTCGTTACTAATAAATAACGGCTTCAACGGCCTGCACTTCGAGGAATCAAATATCGAAGATCTGAAAAGCAAATTAAATGAATGGCAGGCATTGAGTGAAGATGAAAAAGGAGTTTACCGGAAAAATGCCCGTCAGACTTACGAACAATATTATACCCCTACAGAAAATTTACAACAGTTGTTGTCTATCTATACATCAGTAATAGAGGAGAGAAAAGAAGGTAGTTTATAATATTTGTCAAACGGCTGATAGGGAAATATTACCTTCACATTACGATGTATAAAGTTATTACAACCAGTTGGGATGACGGACACCCAATGGACTTTCTGATCAGTGAACTGTTAGATAAGTACAGCCTTCAGGGTACTTTTTATATTCCACGAACCAATGCTGAAAATGAAGTGATGAGTGAGAACCAGGTGGTGCTCTTATCAAAAAGTAATGAAATAGGTGGTCATACATTAAATCATGTAGGCCTTACTAATCAAAATATGAAAACAGTGCAGGCAGAAGTTTCAGGATGTTATAACTGGCTGAAAGAATTATTAAATAAAGAGCCTGTTTCATTTTGTTTCCCTCTTGGTTTATATAATTTAAAAGTGATTGAGTGTGTAAAACACGCAGGTTTTAAAGTTGCAAGAACCACTGAGCTATTGTCGGTGTTACCACATACATTTAAAGGTGTCATGCCTACTACCCTCCAGGTTTATGAACACCGCAGTACCACATATTTTAAGCAT
This sequence comes from uncultured Flavihumibacter sp., assembly GCA_964242315.1. Classification (GTDB taxonomy): domain Bacteria; phylum Bacteroidota; class Bacteroidia; order Chitinophagales; family Chitinophagaceae; genus JADCRZ01. Next base: position 302 of record CAXTDO010000614.1, on the reverse strand, counting down.
TTGATAAAAAGGTTCAAATTTAATAATATGTTGAGATGGATGAAAACTGCATCCGGTTCTGATATTTTAAAATTGACAGATTACTACATCAATCATATCATTCAACACGGCGGTTGTTTTCACTTGTGGGGACATTCATGGGAAATAGAAAAATTCAAGCTATGGAATAAACTGGAATTGATTTTAAAACAGATATCAAACTTGCCGGATTTTCAATATGTCAGGAACGAAGATCTATTAGCTTTGTAACCATTTGGAGTTTTATTTAACCACAGAGGGCACAGAGGAGGAAACACAGAGGG
>CAXTDO010000613.1:0-4459 GCA_964242315.1 uncultured Flavihumibacter sp. | reverse complement strand
TTCAGTGCCACGGCAAAAATCATAAAGGGACTGGAATTTAAAACCAGCTACGGACTGGACATGCTGAACGTTGAAAATAAATTATTCAACAACCAGGTTCACGGTCCCGGTTATGCAGATAAAGCTGTTGCTACCAACATCATGTCGAGATTTAATAGCTGGGACTGGAGCAATACCCTCACTTATCAAAAGCAGTTTTCTAAAAAACATAATTTTTCGCTCTTGTTAGGATACGATGTGCAGGAATTTGATGCTAACCGTTGGGGAGCCACAAGGTCTACCGCATCGGATATTTACTTCGATGACTTTGAAGGAAGCTTTGGCCGCATAGCGCCGATTACTACCAACCAGATCACTCAGAAAGCTTATGCATCTTCATTTTCAAGGCTTACGTACGATTTTAATAAGAAGTATTTTTTCACTATCAACTACCGTCGTGATGGAAATTCAGCGCTTGGTGCCGGAAAAAAATACGGCACTTTCGGCGGGATATCAGGTGGCTGGTCGTTGTCGCAGGAGAACTTCTTCCTGCACTCGGCATTATCTCAAACTGTTAACAATTTAAGGTTGCGTGGTAGCTGGGGCAGGGTAGGTAATGGTAACCTGTCCAATCAATATGCGTCTTTGATGTTATATAATTCTTCTTTATATGGCAACGCCGCTACATGGAACTTTTCACAGGCAGGTAATCCTAACCTGGGTTGGGAAACCAGCGAACAAACCAACCTGGGAATTGATATCGGGTTGATGAAAGACCGCATCCAGGTTGAAGTCACGTGGTTTAATAATAATATCAACGGATTAATTTTAAATGCGCCGCAGAGTCCGTCGAGAGGCATTCCCAACAACGCCATCCTTGTAAATATCGGATCAATGTATAACAGGGGACTCGAATTTTCCGTAAACGCATCCATCATAAAAAAAGGACGGTTTTCCTGGAATGCCAACGCCAACATCAGTGCCATACATAATATGGTGACTGAACTGGCCGGTGGAAATCTTGACATCGTTGGCGCCACCAGTACGGCTGCCGAAACTTCTAACATAACACGTGTCGGTTATCCTGTCGGAAGTCTTTACGGTGCTAAAACCGATGGTGTTAATCCTGAAACAGGTCAGCGTGTCTTTATCAACAAGGCGGGCGAAAGAATACAATACAGCCAGGTGGTAGCTGCAGGACAAAGCCGCTGGACCTATGTAAAAGGCGGTAACGCGCCTGCTATTACCGCGGAAGATTTCTATGTGTTAGGCAATGCATTACCTACCTGGTACGGAGGATTTAATAACACTTTCAGTTATGGCAATTTTGACCTGAATGTAGGTTTCACTTACTCTGGCGGTAATTATGTGCAAAACGGCACAAAGGCTACGCTGCGTGATCAGCGGTTTTGGAACAATGGTACCGATGTTCTGAACCGTTGGACAACTCCTGGTCAGGTTACCGATGTTCCGAGAGTTGTTTATGGCGACCTGCTATCGAACGGCTCTTCCTGGCCAATATCTGCTAATGTGGAAAAAGGAGATTTCCTGAAATTAAAATCAACTTCCTTGGGCTACCGGATACCAGGTTCCGCGTTGGGTAAATCGGGCATCAGTTCCATAAGGTTGTATGCACAGGTTTTCAATGTCTTTATTGTTACAAAATACAGCGGCTCCGATCCGGAGATTTCCTCAAACGGAAACTCCAACCTAACGCCTGGTGTTGACAAAAATTCAGCGCCGCAGGGCCGTACATACACATTCGGTGTTAACGTAGGATTTTAATTTAAATATTTTAAACATGAATAAAATGTCATCAAAAATAGCGGGTGTTTATCTTCTTATCATATTATTTTCTACAAGCTCCTGCAAAAAGGAAAGTGTATTACTGAACCCTGTTCCCGAAACCTCTATCCTCGACGCAAATGCATTCGACACACCGGTGAGGGTGCTGGGACTGGTAAATGGAATTTATACCAAAGTAAAAGACCCTCAGTATTACGGTGGCAAATACGTTATGTATGGCGACCTTCGCGGTGAAGAATTTATCAACCGGACACAGAATATTTTCACCGGTTACGATACATGGGGTCATACTTTAAATTCCAGTTCCAATGAAGTGCAAAATCTGTGGTCTGCAGCTTACAGCGCTATTAATGCTGCCAATGTTTTTCTGAAAGGGCTAAGCGATAACCTCTCAAAAGTTGATGCCACGCTTGCAAAGCAGTATGAGGGAGAAGCAAAATTTGCAAGGGCGCTTTGTTATTTTAGCCTGGTAACGCTGTATGCAAAGCCTTATGTGGCCGACAACGGCGCATCACCGGGATTGCCATTACGATTACAAGCCGAGACTTCCACTTCCAATAACGACCTGGCAAGGAGTACTGTCGCACAGGTATATGCGCAGATTTTAAAAGATCTGAATGAGGCCGAGACCATGCTCCCCTTAACATATACTACTGACCTGTTGAATAACACCAGGGCACATAGAAATACTACTATTGCTCTGAAAACAAGAGTATATCTCACCATGGGGAATTATGCTAAAGTGATTGAAGAAGCAAAAAAAATCGTATCCGATGCTGCGCCGTTCAAAGCCCTTACAGGTGTAGCAAACCAGCTTCAACCTGATATCAAAGTAATCTTTTCTTCCAATTACAGCACCACCGAATCTGTTTTTTCATTACCAATGACCGACCTGAATTCGTCAACAGGACAGAATGCTATCGGCTATATCTTCAATGCTGCTCCTACGGGAAATGCCGAATATAGTTTAAACGCCTCAGGCATTGCGGGAAGCACCGAATGGCGAACAACAGACAGCCGGAGAAGTTTTCTCACAGTTGTTAATAGTGTCACCTATCTAAAGAAGTTTGATAAACCATCACCTTATACTGATTTCATTCCTGTAATCAGGTATTCGGAAGTATTATTAAACTATGCGGAGGCTGCGGCTAAAACAGGTGATCTTGCAAAATCGCTTGACTTACTAAAAGCAATACGGTTGCGCTCCGATCCCACTTACACATTTGCCGTGGGAAAAACGGAAACCGCCGATGCCCTGTTCAACACCATTTTGCTGGAAAGAAGGATCGAGTTTCTAGGCGAAGGATTCAGGTCGAATGATCTGTTGAGAAACCTGCTTACCATTCCCTCAAAAGGCAGCGGCGGCCTGGTTGCCCCGGCCATACTGCCAACACAGGCATCTTATATTTTTCCGCTGCCCAATTCGGAGATTCTGACTAATAAGCTGTTGCTTTGAGGAGGTATGGGATATGGGGTATGAGGTAACCCCAAAAGGAATGTCATTATATTAAGTAGTTCTTTAGTAGTGGAAACAATCTGTGTATAGAAAGGGTAGTCAGCTATCCCCTCCGTTGGAGGGGACGTTATGTCCGCAGGACATAACAGGGGTGGGTATTCGGGGCGGGGTGCTAACGGGTGTTATAACTTTGTGCTTGTTTGTGAGCGTTTCCGGTGGTAGTTGCGGCCAACTCACAATCAAACCCACCCCTCGTTTGGCCTTCGGCTCAAACTTCCCCTCCGAGGAGGGGATTGGCTGCCAGTCTCACTTTGCACTCAGTGTCCTCGATTGAATTTTATTGATAACGTTACTCTTAAGTAATTTTTGAACATTGAACAGTTTCAGTAACTATGCTAACTCTTTCAAATTAAGATGTGCAAAGATTAGTCAACTTAAAACAATTTATCATTCATTCTAAATCAATCAATATGAAAAAAAACAGCATTAATTATCGGCAACGGCTAAAGATTATAGTCTTCAGTTTATTACTGACCCTGCCTTCTTTACTGATGGCGCAGCCGCCATTGATGCCCGGCGATAAATTTCCACCCGAAAAACTGGATGCACTGAAGAAAGAACTGGTGGCAGAAATTGATAAGCAGAAAGTGTTTACCCAGCAGATGGTTGATATGATATTCAGCTTTGGTGAACTGGGCTTTCAGGAGTTTGAAACCTCTAAATACATTACCGGCATCTTAAAGAAAAATGGTTTTGTTGTTACCGAAGGCATTGCAGGCATTCCTTCTGCATGGACGGCCAAATGGGGCTCCGGCAAGCCGGTGATTGCAGTGGGAAGCGATATTGACTGTATCCCCAAAGCTTCGCAGAAGCCTGGTGTTGCTTATCATGATCCGATCATTGAAGGTGCTCCCGGTCATGGTGAAGGACATAACAGCGGCCAGCCATTGAACATTACCGCAGTACTTGCGCTTAAGAAAATAATGGAAAGAGAACATATTCCAGGCACTCTGATGTTGTGGCCGGGTGTGGCCGAAGAGCAACTGGGCACCAAGGCTTTTTATATTCGTGATGGGTTTTTTAAAGATGTGGATGCGTGTATCTTCACGCATGTGGCCAGTAACCTCGGCGTATCTTATGGCGATGGCGGCGGTAACGGACTGATCTCTGTAAGGTTTGATTTCTCCGGAGAATCTGCCCACTCGGCCGGTGCACCCT
>CAXTDO010000612.1:0-4464 GCA_964242315.1 uncultured Flavihumibacter sp. | reverse complement strand
TTCTAAACCTCTATTTTCCCCATAGCCGCCTGCTTCATCTGATGCGTAACCTCCCGTCCCAAGTATTTTTCAATAGCGCCTTCTATCAGATAGATCAACGGCGTTAACAAAATTGCCATCGTAAACTTATAAGCGTAGTTCACCAGACAGATGGCCAGCACCAGTTGCCAGCTCCAGTTATTGCCAATTTTAAAGGCAATAAACAACACAATAAAACTATCGATAAACTGCGAAATAACCGTTGAACCTGTCGCACGCAACCATACCCATTTTTCACCGGTAGCAGCCTTTATCCGGTGAAAAACCGTTACATCCACAATCTGGCTTACTAAAAAGGCCACCAGGCTGCCCAGGATGATCCACATACCCTGCCCAAAAATACCATTAAACGCCACCTGCATGTTTGCAATTTCCGGCGCCCTGGAACCCAGCCAAAAATCTGCAGAAGGAATTTTTATAGCGAGGTAAAACATCAAAAAAGCGTAGGTAATCAAAGCCACTGCGATATAAGAAATCCTTCTTACCGCCTTCGGACCAAAATATTCGTTTACAATATCTGTGATGATAAATTCAAGCGGCCAGAGCAACACGCCGCAGGTAAGATTGAAAGAAAGTCCTTTTTGCCCAAATAACTCAAATTGCGAAGGCGCCAGCCCGAACACTTTTTCCAACGAAAAAATCTTTCCGCCTATGCATTCGGCAATAAGTGCATTAGCTACAAAGAATGCCGTAAAAACAATAAGCAGCCGGGTTGGCTTGTCTTTGATAATTTGATGGATCATGTCAGCAACATATATATTTGGTAAATAAAGCAGCAAAAGTTTGCTATGAATAACCATGCAGGTTGAAAAATTTTCAGAGATCTTTGTCTGAGCAATGATACACCTATCCAACAATGTAACAACCCGTTAAACACAATCGATAAAAATAACCCGGCCACAATAATGCTTGACTTAATCTCTTTATCAGGCATAAAATTAAAATATCCCATCAGCAGTGTCACTATCATACACGCATTGTAAATAAAAGTTACCCGCGAAAGAAACAGTAAGGTTTTCATTATTGTTCAATTTACGGCCTGGCGTTCACAAATCGTTGTTAGCTTTTTCAAAATCCGCTTTTATGCATAAAATACCATTATTTTGCGGGACTAATTTATGACCGTGTATGAATGCTACTTTTTTGAAAAAGGCAATGCCACATATTATTGCAATTGTAATTTTCCTGGTGGTGGCTGTGGTATATTGCCAGCCTGCGTTGCAGGGGAAGGTGCTCGAAAGCACCGATAATCAGCAATGGAGGGGAATGGCGCAACAGTCATTTGAATACAAAGAAAAGCACGGCCTGTATCCTTACTGGACAAACAGCATGTTTGGCGGAATGCCCGGCTACCAGATTGCTTTTGAAACGCCTAACAAAATATCCATCGGTTTTTTGCATAACTATATCTTTACTTTAGGCTTACCTAAACCGATCAATTTCTTTTTCCTGGCCTGTATTATGGCTTACTTTCTTTTAATGGTGTTGCGGGTAAATCCCTGGCTCGGCATCATGGGGGCTATCGCCTATGCTTACTCTACGTACGATCCTATCATTATCGCGGTGGGTCATGATACTAAAATGGTCTGTATCGGCTATGCGCCAGGCGTTATAGCTGCATTGATGCTGATCTTTCAAAAGCGATATATTATAGGAACGGTTCTTACTTCACTGTTTGCAGCGATGATACTCTGGCAGAATCATATTCAGATTACGTACTACACGTTGATAACTGCACTGGCCATAGGTATTGCATATGTTGTTCATGCTGTTCGTGATAATAGATTAAAGGATGCGGTTGTTGCGGGCGCACTTGCTTTATTTGCCGGACTTGTTGCCCTTGGAGTAAACATCATCAACATCTGGCCAATGAACGAGTATGTAAAAGAAACCATGCGTGGCGGACGCTCGGAACTTACCGACCCGACCCACCCGAAAAATAAAACACAGGGCGGATTTGATAAAGATTATGCATTTACCTGGAGCTATGGCATTTCAGAAACACTTACTGTTCTGGTGCCAGGCATCTACGGCGGAGGCACCGGCGGCAAACTGCTCACTTCAGGCAACTCAAAATTCGCCGATAAATTCACAGAGATGGGACAGCCGGAAGAAAATGCCTTGAGTGATGCCAATGTGCTTGCTTACTGGGGACCTCAGCAGCAGCGCACCTCAGGACCGGTATACCTTGGCGCAGTGATTTGTTTTTTAACCATCCTTTCCATGATATTTATAAAACACTGGCTAAAATGGGGCTTAGCTGCGGCCAGTATCCTTGCCTTCATCCTTTCATGGGGAAAAAACTTTGAGTCTGTCAACTACTTTCTGTTTGATCACCTGCCTATGTATAACAAGTTCAGGGCGCCCACTATGGCATTGGTAATACCGCAGCTTTGTTTTGCAGTACTGGCTTGCTTGGGCGCTCAGGAAATACTGTTTGGTAATATGAAAAAAGAAGAAGCCTGGAAAAAATTCCGGCTGGGTGCTTATATCACCGGGGGTGTGTTTGCGTTGTTGATCATATTATATTTTAGTTTTGATTACACTGGTCCGAACGATGCAGGCTTTAAACAAAATATAGTGTCCAGTATGTTGCAACAGGTATCGCAGACCCAGCAGCCTACTCCACAGATGCAGCAGCAGGCCGATGAGGCTGCCCGCGGCCTTTTGAGTGGCCTGAAAGAAGACCGGCAGAGTTTGTTTGGAAAAGATTTATTACGCTCTATTGTACTGGTACTACTCGCTGCCGGCTCTATATTCTTGTTTCTGAGAAATAAACTCAGCGCTGTAATAACATTATCGGCTTTAGTATTATTAAGCTCTTTCGATTTGCTGGTGGTAGGCAAGCGTTATCTCAATAACGATCATTTTATAGAACCTACCGAGTTTGAATCGATGTTTGTGGCTACCCCTGCAGACCTTAAGATAAAAACAGATACCAGCTACTACCGGGTGTTTGATCAAACGTCGCACAGCCCGTTTGAAGATGCCCGTGCCTCTTTTCATCATAATTCTATTGGCGGTTACAGTCCGGTGAAACTGGCGCTATATCAGGACATCATCCAGCGGCAACTTGCAGCCGGCAACCTGCAGGTATTCAACATGTTGAATGCAAAATATTTTATCACACCCGACCAAACAACCGGTCAACCGCAGGAGCGGATTAATCCGGACGCCCTGGGAAATGCTTGGTTCGTGAAGGATATTAAAATAGCGAAAAATGCGGATGACGAAATGAGCATCCTTAACACTTTGAATACTAAAGACAGTGCGGTTATTGATTCCAGGTATCAAAACATTTTAACAAACAAGCCTGTGTTTGATGCAACAGCTTCTATCAAATTAACTGAATACAGCAACGATAAATTAACCTATCAGTCGAATGCAAACAGCAACCAGTTTGCGGTATTCAGTGAAGTATATTATCCATATGGCTGGGATGCTTATGTTGATGGCAAGAAAACGCCGTATACACGTGTTAATTATTTATTGCGCGGAATGCCTGTTCCTGCAGGTTCTCATAAGATTGAATTTGTTTTTGAACCACGCTCCGTGATACTGAGTGATAAGATTACGATGTGGTTATCTATTTTACTGTATGTTATGCTGGTTGCGGGTATTGTGATGGAGTATAGAAGAACCTGGTCTGATAAAGCGATTGCCTGACACTTTTTTTAACCACAGAGGAAACGCCAGAGGAGAAGAAGAGGTTACACAGAGTACGCCTCTGTGCAACCTCTTCTTCTCCTCTGGCGTTTCCTCTGTGGTTAAAAATATTATACAACCTCTTAATGAATAAAATACTCTCGATAGTTCCTTATAAAATATTCCCCGCCAAAGTGGGGGGACAAAAAGGTATTGCCCTGTTCAATGAGTATCTTTCCAAAACATGTACCCTAACCTGTATAACGGTAAAGAACAACGATCCCATATATGCCAAAGGATATAAAGTCATGAACGTTTTATCCAACAAGCCATTCAGATACATCAATCCCCTGCTTTTCTTCACCGTAAAAAATATCATCAACCGGCATGGCGCTTCACATCTCATTTTAGAACATCCTTACTACGGCTGGTTAGGAATTTTATTAAAGAAGTTTACCGGTATCAAACTCATCATTCATTCACATAATATTGAAAGTATCCGATGGAAGAGTCTGGGTAAATGGTGGTGGAAGATTTTATGGTGGTATGAACGCGCCGCGCATCGTAATGCAGATTATAATTTCTTTATCCACGATGCCGACAGGCAATTTGCCTTAAAGGAATTTCATCTCCATGAAACCACCTGCACTACCATCACGTACGGCATTGAAATAGATAAATCTCCGTCAACCGGCGAAAAGCAGCGCTGTAAATTGCAGCTACAGCAACAGCATCAGATCGGGCATACAGAAACTATCTTTCTGTTCAACGGCGCACTGG
>CAXTDO010000611.1:0-4469 GCA_964242315.1 uncultured Flavihumibacter sp. | reverse complement strand
TCTTAGTTGTGCCGGTTAACTAATAATCTGCTTATGTTTAATTATATAAGCACAAAATACCCTCCATTATGGCGACTAAGAAAAAGGGCATGGTATAGAGCATTGCAACATCAACTTGATTTTTCTGTTGCTATAAAGAGTGGGTATATCCGTTTCTTTGTGATGTTTCTCAGAGATTTTTCGTTAGTTGTCAATCGTAAGGAACTGGAAGTTGAAACACATAAAATTTTTGAAAAATTACTTTTACATTTTCCTCTTTCGCATGTCCTTGACATAGGGTCAAACGTTGGAGTTTTTGCCTGGCATGCACTTGATCTCAATCACAATTTGAAGGTTTTTCTTTTTGAGCCGGATTCCAGGAATATTCAACTCCTAAAAAAAACCATTAAGCACAACCGGCTTAATAACGTAACTCTTTGGGAAGGCGTAGTATCAGACAGAATTGGAAAAATAGAGTTTCTTGTTGACGGCGTAAGTGGCGCTACAGGTAGTATCAAAGATGAGTCAGCGAATTCAGGTACGCTTCATAATGCATATCAAATGTCAAATAGAATCTTTGTTTCATGTACACGCATTGATGACTATATGCAATCAGTTTTTATTGATAAGGCATCTGCCTTAATTAAAATCGACGTTGAAGGAGCCGAACTAGAAGTCATTAATGGCGCAATATTATTTATAAAGAAATATCGGCCTTTTATAATAGTAGAATGCTTCAATATAAACAATCTTGAACCACTGGTTAAAGCTGAATATATTTCATACCCTTTGGCTGAAAATTGCAACTATTTCTTAATTCCTAGGGAGGCTGAATTGATTTTTAACAAAGATGTAAAGTGGAATAAATTATAAACCAATTAAAAGAAATTAAGGTTAGTACGTACAAATTGATTGCAGCTATAGCTGTCTTGAATATACCTTACTGATTAAAACGATTTGCAAAAATACAAAGAGCTTAAAAATCAGGCATTCTTATTAAAACGTTTACAATTTTGTTTTTTTTACAATTGCAAAATCTATGTTATTAAATTTAATGTTCAAAGAACATTATAAAAATAGATGAATGATTTTAATAGCTAGTATCGTGTCACACATAATTTGTCAGTTATTAGGCTATCAGCCGTCAGCTTTCAGCTATCAGGAGGAAAGCTTATCAGATTTTGATCTGCTGATACCTGACGGCTGATAGCTGATAGCAATTCATACGACATTTTATGTGTGACACGACAAGCTGCAAAAAGTTATATATGAAAATTTACCCGCAGAGTTCAGCTTATGATAGCCCCTGGACTAAAAGTCAACGTTTAAAGATGCTTGTGTGGGAATACACGTGGAGTTTGTTTTGCTCATGGACACCCAAACCTGCCAATCGTTGGCGGCTGTTCTGGCTTAAATTATTTGGCGCCAAAATTTATGGTCGGCCTTTTGTTCATCAACGTGCACGAATACAAATTCCATGGAATTTAATTCTTCACCATCGTGCTGCAATTGGTGATCGCACAACAATATATTCTTTGGGCAAAATAGAAATTCATGAAGGTGCGACTGTTGCCCAGGAGGCTTACTTATGTACCGGAACCCATGCATTTAATAAGCCATCACAAAATTTGATTACCGCACCGGTCATAATTAAAGCATATGCCTTTATTGGCGCCAGGGCTTTTATCATGCCAGGAATCATAGTGGAAGAACATGCTATAGTTGGCGCTTGCAGTGTAGTTACAAAAAACGTAGCTTCCTATAAGGTCGTGGCTGGAAATCCTGCTCTTATTATCAGCAAAGAAGATATTTCAAAACGCATATCATGAAAATTCAATTAATACAGGAAGCAAAAATGTCGTTTCTAGAAAAGCAGGAATTAAGGCAACAGTTAGACCAATATTATAATAACGTTAATGACTATCTAGCTTTTGTTTCAGTAAGTCACCAGGTTGAATGTTGGGTTCATGTCGAAAATGAAATTCAACAGAAGGTCAAAGAAAACCAAGGAAAAAAAATAAACGTCCTTGAAATTGGGGCAGGACGAAGTGGTTTTGGAGAATGGTTGAAAAAACGGGGGAGCCGTGATAACCTTAGTTATTGGGTACAGGATGTTACGTCTCAGAATGCAACTTGCCTGGAGTCGCAGGCGGACCATATTGTATTTGGCGATGTAAGTGAAATTCCATCTAAGAATTGCTTTGAGATAGTGTTCTCAACTTACGTACTTGAACACGTTACAAATCCTACTCAACATCTGGATCAGCTTTATAAGCTTCTTTGCAACCAGGGAAGCCTTTTCATTTTTTGTCCACGTTACGATATGCCTGGTTATCTTTGTCCAAGCAGCAGACACCTGAGTTGGTTTACTCGTTTGAACTTTGAAGTTCGATGGAGTATCGCTCGTTGCACTTCTTTGATAAAAAGGCGCCCTGCCTTCTTAATACAAACTGATCTTGCGGCTTTCCATCGTCCATTCTTCCTGGATGCAGATGCAGTGCACTGGGTATCTTTACTGGATTTAAAGCTATGGGCCAGGAAGAAGGGTGCCCGGATAAATAAACTGAAAATAGGTAACGCAAAACCCGGATCTAAGAATTGGGTAGTCAAACGTTGGCTAACATGCGCACTTGAAATCCGCAAAGTGCCGGTTTAATAATGTTAAACCAGTAAGTGAAAATAAAATATAAGAACCATTCATTGCGATGAGGAGTTAGTATAGGTTCTGTGTAAAATTTAAATAACGTTCCTCTGAACATTCACTCGTAAATGCATTAATCCAATACATGATTTTTAAGACGTAAATGTTATTAAGATAAATTAAATTATTTTTTGATTGTTTATAAGTGTAATTCTTATAATACCTTAAATAAATTATAGATTTAAATGCCACTTGATTTGACCATTGCTATTCCCGTACGCAATGAAGAAAAAAATCTTCCGGGTTGCCTTCGTTCAATTGGTACAGATTTAGCTCAGAAGATTGTAGTCATCGATGCAGGGAGCACAGATCGGACAAGAGAAATAACGAAACAATTTGGTGCTGAAATAATCAACTTCACCTGGAATGGAAGTTTTCCAAAGAAAAGAAACTGGTTCCTAAGAAATTATACTCCGGCAACTAAATGGATTTTGTTTGTGGACGCAGATGAATATCTAACCTCTGAATTTAAGACAGACCTTATCAAAGCCTTGAACAACGAAGAAAAAGTTGGCTACTGGTTAAGATACTCCATTTATTTTATGGGCAAGAAATTAAAGGGCGGATACCCTTTAAAAAAATTAGCATTATTTAGAACAGGTGCTGGTGAATATGAACAGATCAACGAGCAGCAGTGGAGTAAATTAGATATGGAAGTACATGAGCACCCGATTCTGGCAGGTGACGTGGGCCATATTTCAAGCAAAATTGATCATCAGGACTTTAATGATGTTACTCATTATGTTAACAAGCATAATGAATACTCTTCCTGGGAAGCAAGAAGATTTGTAGCATCAAGTGATATTAAGGCAAGATCCAAATGGACATGGAAGCAAAGGATGAAGTATCATTTGATGCGAAGCGTTTGGATCGGACCTGCTTACTTTTTTGGTAGTTTCTTTTTGCTACAAGGTTTTAGAGACGGCGCCAGGGGATTGGCTTTTGCAATTCTTAAAATGTCTTATTTTAATCAGGTCTATTGTAAGATACTTGAACAAAATAACGATAATAAATGATCGTGAGATAAAATCACAATGTATAGTAAAGTAATAATTGACTTGCTTGGTTCATAAGAGCTTTGTTTTTTTAAGTATTTTAATGGAAAACAGACATAGAGTTGTCTATTATCAGGATATAAATTGAGTTTACAAATAGTCTTACATAACATCTAAATGCAATATTAGATTAGTTCCATCGTTTGCAATGAGACAATATTAAAGCAGATAATCCCTGCTTGATTATCAATCTAACACTCTGAGAACTATGTTTAAATCTGTAGCCCTATTGAACTTAAGTATCATTTTACTTTTTGCTTCACCTATTAAAGGACTAGCCCAAAATGCTCCTTCCCCAAAATTATCATATACTTTTACATTAGCTTCTCAATCCACCACCAGTGCGGGAGTTTTTAAACCTGATGGTACACTTATCAAAACCCTTTGGAGTGGTGTAACTTATAGCGCCGGAGCTCATTCAGCAAACTGGGATGGAAAATTAGATAACGATAGCATAGCTGCAGATGGCTCATACGAAATTAAAGTGACGTCTAATAATATTAAAGCGGAATGGGGAATTATAGGTAATACTTCCAAGGCTACCAGTGGTGTAACAGTAAACCATTCTGCAGATGTTACTACCAGTATGACTTTTGCCGGTAATTATTCTTACTATTCAGTAGGGTATAATGAAGGGCATGCGAGCCATTTTAAAGTGAAGGTAAGTGACCCTCAGGTTAAAATTGATTATTTACCAGGGCAGGGTCAGATTACGCTTTTTGAAGCTACAGACG
>CAXTDO010000610.1:0-4471 GCA_964242315.1 uncultured Flavihumibacter sp. | reverse complement strand
CTTTCTAAAGATGCAGGTAAAACCTGGCTCTCACCCATTGTACCTCCGCATGGATACAGGTCATGCGTTGAATTTATAACCCAAAAGCAACTCATCACCTGCGGCACCTCCGGCGTTGATTTTTCAACCGATTCAGGTATGAAATGGAAATTGATATCCAACGAAAGTTTTCATGTTTGCCGTAAAGCAAAGAAAGGCACGGCGGTTTTTCTTGCCGGCGGTAATGGCAAAATAGGAAGACTAATGGTTAATGATTAATTATTAATGATTAACGGTTAGTAGTTGTTATTTAAGACTGACCAAGAAAATGATTTTAAGATAATTGTTATCATAAAAACGATAAATTATCCGTTAATAATTAATCATTAATAATTAATCATTAAAATGGATTGGATATCAATGCTCCAATGTCCCATTACCGGATCTGGTCTCAGATCGCTCACACAGGATGAAATTGAATTGCTTCATCAAAAGACCGCAAACCATCAGCTCTGGCATGCGGATGGGAAGCTTGTAGATGACTTCACAAACATGGGGCTCATTTCCTTAAAGGGTGGTTATGTTTATCCTATCATAAAAGAGATTGTAATTCTATTAAAAGACTTTGCAATTGTTGACTCGCTGAGTAACATACAAAGTCAATCTTTACATGCAGATAAACAACAGGTAAAAAAGTTCTATGATGAAAAGGGCTGGTTTGAAAATGACGCAGGTAATTATGAAGATGCCGTGATCTACGAAGACCTGAGACAGGTTTCAAAAGAGTATATTAAAAAATGTCATGACCGTGTAAACAGGTTCCTAAACCCATCGGGTAAATACCTGCTGGACGCGGCCTCCGGTGCTTTACAGTACCAGGATTACCTTCAGTATTCAAAAAATTATAAGTATCGTGTTTGTCTCGATTTCTCCTTCCAGGCGTTGCTGGAAGCTAAAAAAAAGCTGGGTGATAAGGCACTTTGCATTTTGGGTGATATGACAAACATGCCTTTCAAAGATGGAGTGATGGATGGATTTGTTTCCCTGAATACAGTGTATCATATTCCAAAAGATGAACAGGTGACTGCCATCAATGAATTGTATAGAGTACTTGCAGCAAATGGCAAAGGTGTGGTGGTGTACGACTGGTATAAACATTCCACATGGATGAATATATGGATGCTTCCTTTTCGTGGATTTGTTTTCATCAAAAATCGCATAATGGATACTGTTGGCAAACTATTGGGAGTGAAAGGGGCTGAACGAAGGTTATACTTTTATGCACATAAACCTTCCTTTTTCCGCGAACAGCTTCCGCCCTATCAATTGAAAGTGTGGCGCTCGCTGAGCGTGCATTTTATGCGTTACTATATTCATTCATGGTTGTTCGGGAAACAGATTCTTGATTGGGTTTATAAGAAGGAAGAACGTTCTCCTGAGCTATGCGGATTGAAAGGTGAGTATCCAATGCTGTTATTTGAGAAATGAGCGTACTGTGTGCGAGTTTTTGTTAACCGCAGAGGGCACAGAGGAGGAAACACAGAGGGCGCAGAGGGTTTGCTCTGCGCCCTCTGCGGTTAACAAAAACTCACTTAATTGAGCCCCCGAAAATCAACAGGCACCAATTTACTTACACCCGCCTCCTGCATGGTAACGCCATAAATCACATCCACGCTGCTCATCGTCATCTTATTGTGAGTTACAATGATAAATTGGCTTTCATCACTAAACTTGCGGATCATCTGCGTAAACTTAGAAACATTGGCATCATCGAGCGGAGCATCTACTTCATCCAGTATGCAAAATGGCGCAGGTTTGATAAGGTAGATAGCAAAAAGCAGCGCCGTTGCCGTCAACGTCTTTTCTCCTCCACTTAACTGCGTGATGGAAGATGGGCGTTTGCCCTTTGGTTTGGCTATGATATCAATACCGGTCTCGGCAAGGTCTTCGGGGTTTTCCAGTATCATGTCAGCCGTGTCCTCTTCCGTAAACAACGCTTTAAACACTTTCTGGAAATTTTCTCTCACTTTATTAAAAGTATCCAGGAACTGCCTGTTTGCCGTTATTTCCACTTCTGAAATGGTTTGAAGCAGGCTCTCTTTTGCTGATACCAGGTCATTTTTTTGTTCCAGGATAAACTCATATCTTTTTTTCATTTCCTGGAAAGCTTCGATAGCAGTAGGATTGATCTCGCCCAGATTTTCCAGCCGCTTCTTCATTTTGTCATTCTTCTCCTGTAAATCTTCCACCGGCACGGTGCCCGACCTTGGCTGATCGATGATATCGTTCAGATCTATTCTGAATTCTACCTGCAGCCTTTCTTTCATCCCTGCAAGGTGGAGTTTCAATTCATTAAGTTTGTCTTTTATCTCATTAAGCAGGTGGTCAGATTGTTCCCTTTCTTTTACCGTATGCCTCAATTCACTTTCTTTCTGACTTACAACGGTCCGGAGGTTGTAATATGCCTGGTCGGCTTCATTTAATATTTTTTCGTCCTGCTCTTTTTGATGCAACAACTTTAATAATGCTTCTTCCACAACACTCAGCACGGATTCATTTTCAGTAATACTTTCTTTGGCCTGTTTAAGCTGCGACGTGTTGCTTTCAATCTGATGGCTCAGTTCATGGATCTGTCTGTTTTTAAATTCCATTTCCTGCATCAGCGAATTGATGCGGCTTTGTTGCCTTGTAAGCTGGAGGTTGTATTCGTTGAATTGAATGTTAGCGTTGTTAAATCCGGCTTCAGCAGTTTTAAAATTGTTTTCGGCAGCGGTAAGTTTTTCTACCGTTTGTGAAATGAGTGCTACCAGTTCGTTTAATTCCTTCCTGGTACCATCAATAGAGGCATGGGTGCGTTCCAGGTTAAGCTGCATTTCTTCAAGCCTGTTGCGGGAAGTGCTTTGCTGAGCATGCAGGTTTTCCATTTTATTATGCAAAGAAAAAGTAAGATTGGTCAAACTACTGATTTCCGTTTGTGCCTGCCTGATAGCATGTTCTTTCAACTGTTCGTTGTAACTGATTACTTCATTGTGCTTATCCTGTATTTGTTTCTTTATTCCGTTTACAACAGCTTCCTGACCTTGTATTTCTTCCTGTAGCTTCTGTAAATTTTTTGCACGGCCTATTTTTTTTCCTTCAAAAATGCCAACGCTGCCGCCATACAGCGAATATTTTCCTTTTACATACTTGCCCGTTTTTTCAAGCACTACAGAGCCGTTGCTGTTAGCAAGAGCATCTTCATTTTCCGCAATCAAAACATTGCCCAGTAAATTTTCGGCGAGCTTCCTGTATTTTTCCTCCACTTCAATAACCTGCATGGCAGGTATGGTATCCGGTATGAGGTGTGTGGCAACCGTATCAAACTGTTCACTGTTTAATTTGTCAAGCAAAAAGAAGTTGGCTTTTCCTTTTTTGTTGCTGTCAAGCAGGTGAACTGCCTGCATGCCTTCTTCAAGATTATTCACCACGTAATAATTTAGATAAGGCTCAAGTACATTTTCAACAGCCGCCCTGTATGCTTCCTGAACATAAATAATATCGGTAAGGATAGGTGCGGTATGATTCCAGTTATTATTATTATGTAGGAATTTTACACTGTCGGGATAACCTTCCATCGAGTCTATCAGGTTCTTCAACAGCGCATGCTGATTTTTTTTTGAATCCAGTTTCCTGTTTTCTTCTGCCAGGCGCTGACGCAATTTTTCGAGTTCGCCCTGTGTTTGCAGTATCTGTTCTTTGGTTTTTTCGTGATGTTGCTGTAACTGGTGGAGATTGGATTTTTTAATTTCCAATTCCTGCATTCTTGCAGACCTGTCTTCTTCCAGTTGTTTTAACTGACTTTCACGGATCTCTCTTTCCTCTTCCACCTGATTGATGGTGCGCTGCAAATTTTGAATGGAGGTGTCTGCAATGGCTACACGCTTTTCTGCTTCGAATTGCTTGCGCTGTACCTGCAGATTTTCGTTTCTAAGACTTTCTACCTGCTTTCTTTCCTGGTCAAATATGCTTCGCTTGCTTTGAACGAGCTCTTTTTTTTCGTCCAATATCTCCTGAAGGCTGGCAGACTTTTCTTTCTCATCCTCCAACTGTTTTTGGGTGAAAGAAATACTTTCTTCCTGCACCTTCAACTGCGACTGGCTTTTTACAAGAAACTCCTGCAAACTGTTTTCTTTCTCATGCAGAAAATTAAGCCTTTGGGAAGCAAGGTTCTTTTCATTCTCTTTGGTGCGCAACTGCTGCATCAACTCATTGAAACCATGCTGGAGATTCTGTAAGGCTTTTTCTTTTTCAATGAATGCAAGACGGTCATGTTCCAATACGGCTTCTTCTTTGTCGATGATTGTCTCAAGCTGGATTTTGTGATTTGTTTCAGCTTCAGTTTGTATATTCAGGTCGCGATAGGTGCTGTTAAATCCTTCCAGCGCGGCTTTGGCTAATTCAATACTTCTCTCCCGATAGCCTTTTTTTATTTCGTGATCTCTTCCCGCCTTTT
>CAXTDO010000609.1:0-4471 GCA_964242315.1 uncultured Flavihumibacter sp. | reverse complement strand
GTTTCCAGCTCGTGCTTGAAAGGTAAGTTGAAGGCTCTTGGTCTTGATGGACGTT
Organism: uncultured Flavihumibacter sp.; assembly: GCA_964242315.1. Lineage (GTDB taxonomy): Bacteria > Bacteroidota > Bacteroidia > Chitinophagales > Chitinophagaceae > JADCRZ01. Next base: position 4,416 of record CAXTDO010000609.1, on the reverse strand, counting down.
ATCAATTTTTAAATCGTTCCGTCGCTTTTAGCTCGCCGAAATGTCCTAGTCCAGTTGATCCAATCGTTTATATTGATGAAAATGATCAGAAGTAATCTCATATTACTAAGTGAATTTCTTTTGGTGGAGAAGGTAAGGCGATGCTTTCCCCGGTTCCCTGGCTCTTGCTACCTGATTCAATAGCATCAGTTACCCATTTAAAAAACCGGGTTAATGTGGTACTGTCGGTTGAATCTAAATGAACAACTGTATCAGTAAGCTCTTTGAGAATAGCATCATCTGATGACCCACCGGCGGTACACCCCACAATTGCTCCAAAGTTTAAAGATTTTATTTTAGGTATCATCTGCCGGTAAAGCCGAATATCCGAAGGTTTTCCATCTGTAAAAATGAATCACAGCGGCCGCCAGTCTCCCTTCTGAGTGGTGGTGCCTTTTTGAACCTCGTTATTTACTTTCTCATACAACAGTTCCAGTGCTTTGCCTGTATGGGTAGGTCCGCTTTCCGGGCAGGCAATTTTTGGCAATTGAAAACCGGCGAGTTCCGTAAGGCCTACAAGATTATTAACTTCCCTGTCGAAGGTAAGTATGCTGATCCATAAAGAATCCAGTGCCTGAGGGTCTGACCTGAGGGTATTGATCATGCCTTCCAAAGCATTGTTCAATGCCTCTATCGGCTCACCTTTCATGGAACCGGAAGTATCTAGTAAAAAGTATACGGGAAGTCTTCGCATGTTGTTGTTTTGAGGGGCGGAAACCTATGAGGAAAAACCTATAAGGTTTTAAAAACCTTATAGGTTTAAAATTCGGGTCGTCCCCTTTCTTACACTACAATATTCAATTCCTTTGGTGGTGGCGGCAATTCATTCAATCCGGTCACTTCTTTTCCTGAAGTCTCCACTTTTGTGGAGCTTGTACCTATGGAAGCGGTAACCCAGAGGAAGAACTTGGAAATACTTTGCGTGTCGGCATCCAGACTAACTACGTTTTCAGATATCTGTTTTAATATGCTGGTATCGGCGCCGCCTCCGGCAGCACAGGCTACTGTGAAAGCCGTTTTGCGTTTTTTAAATTCAGTCAGGCCTGCCTGCCAGTTATCGGTAGGAATGCCGTCGGTCATGATAAATACCAATGGTTTCCAGTCTCCTTTTTGCTCAGGCGTTGTTTTTGTAACCTCTTTGTCAATACAGGTGCTTACTAACTGTAAAGCTTCTCCCAGGGCTGTTGTGCCGCTTGCTTTTATGTCAACCATCTGAAACGATGCAAGATCGGTAAGCGGAATGATTTGTTTGGCAGTGCTATCAAAAGTAATGATACTTAAATAGGCAGTTTCAATGGCCTGGGGATTTTGCCGTAGTGAACCAAGCATCACTTGTATGCCGTTTTTAACAGCTTCTATGGGTTCACCGTTCATTGAGCCGGAGGTGTCTAACAATAAATATACGGGTAGTCTTCTCATAATTAAAGGTGGTGTAAGGTAACTGTTTGTATGGTTTCTTGTAGCTTTTTATCTTTTGTAGGCTCTCCTATCGCGTTAAATTTCCAGTTCTGATCTTTTTTATAAAATACGCCTAACACCATGGATACATGTCCGCTGAAATTAGCGCTATTGGCAATATCATAGGTTGCGAATACTTCTTTTACCCTGGCGGGTGTTCCTTCATAAATACGAATGGAAGCAAATGGAATGCTCGCGAAATCCTGACCTTTGAAGCTATTCAAAACAAAAGCAACATAAGAGGCGGCAGGGTTTAATCTTGAGAAGTCGAGGGTTATCACTTCATTGTCCAACCCATCATCACCTCCCATATCTCCTGTTAAATCGTCACCGCTGTGCATCACTGCATTATCCTTCGATCTCAAATTGCCAAAGTATACAATATCCAGTATGTTCTTTTTGTCATCGAATATGGCACAACTGGCATCCAGGTCTACTGCTTCTTTGGTTTTACCGACACCAAACAAACCTTTTTTTTCAATTGCTCCCCAGTTAATTCCAACACAAATATATTCAAGTGTCGAACCATTTGATTTCTGCAAATTGATCCTTTGCCCTTTTTGAAGGTTGATTGGCATAATTTAAATTTTAACTGTACCTATTTATGTAATCCTGTAATCCGCCTTTCATTCCCATACCCACTGCTTCAAATTTCCATTTTGATTCTCTTTTATATATCCGGCCGAATTCTACAGCCGTTTCAATGGAAAAATCTTCTTCCAGCTCATACTTTAAAATTTCAGCATTTGAACCGGAATCAAAAATCCTGACAAAGGAATTGCGAACCTGTCCGAAATTCTGCTTACGTTGCTCCGCTTCATGAATGGTTACCACTATGCAAAGTTCCGTCACTTTGGAATCGATGTTTGTAAGGTCTATTTTAATCTGCTCATCGTCTCCTGCCCCATCACCGGTAAGGTTATCGCCGGTATGTTCCACAGCATTATCGGGTGATTTCAGGTTATTATAAAAAACGAAATGCTCGTCTGATATCAATTTTTTATTTTCACCCAACATAAATACGGATGCATCAAGGTCAAAACCCTGACCTGTGCTGGATGTATTGGTATCCCAACCTAATCCGATTGTAAATTTGGGTGCGTCAATATTTTCCCGCTGTCCTTTTTGTAAATTAATTGGCATATTAGTGTAGTTGTACTTTTGAAGTAATCAAAAATTGTTTGATGAAACTTAAATTATGCTGGTACTCTTTAATAGTATGGTAGCTGTTTCCCAACGACAGGTTATAAAGGGTATTGATGAAATCCTCCGTCTGGTTTTCGATAAATAATTGAAAGCTTTCAAAAGCGGTACTCAGGATATACTTTACAATCCTGGTGTTAAAGAAAAAATTTCCGCTTTCAATAATTTGTGTAAGATCGAAAATAGATTTTACGCTGTAATAATTCAGGTAGTTTTCTACATTGGGATGAATGTCATCATTTATCAATTCTGCGAAATATAACAAGGCAATTTCATTATTAAGATGGAAAGTGCTGATCATCTTCAGGATCATTTTTTCATGACTTCCTGTTATTTTTATATCATCGAGAAAGATAAGAAATTTGTTCTCCAGGAAACCTTTATCTATATGAAAATCATCGTTACCTATCAGCCTGATTCTTTCCTGCGCACTCAATTCACCATAATCTTCCTTGTACGTTACGGTACGATGAACTTTACTTTCCTGTACGACCGGAAGATCCATTTCCACCAGCCACCTGTTTAGCTGATACACGAAATGATTTTTCATGGCAAAGGTTGCTGTCGGTATAAATGCATAGGGACTTGAAATAACAACAATCTGTTTTTGAATAGATTGATTTTTTAAACAGGCAGATATAAATCCATTTGCCAGCTCGGTACCATATATTTTGGCAACAGCCTCATCGCCGAATTTAAACCTGCTATAATCCGCAGGATTGAATTCAAAATGATTTTTATACTTTATTTTATGAAGTGAATAGGTAAGCATAAGGTGGCAAAATTAATTTAGTAAACTCAATATTGATCTGTTATTAGAGTTAATTAATAATGCGCCTATGCCAATTGATAATGCGCCGTTAAAGTCTGCTACAGGGTTATCACCAATATGCACTATATCTTTTAAGGAAACCGGCTCTGCCTTTCTATATTCTTCTATGTTTTTAATAAGGTGTTGGAAAATTTCTTTTGTTGGTTTTGATAAGCCAAATTCATCCGAATAAATCTGAAAATCGAAATAAGAATCCAACCCTATTTTATGCAGAACTTTTCTCAGGGAACGGCCTTTAATAAATCCGGTATTGCTTAGAATATTGATCATTGCGCCTTGATCTTTTAAAATATCAAGAACCTGAAAACAATGATCAGAATATATCACCGGTAAATTTTCAAAAAGAATTTCTTCTACCTCCTGGTAGATTTCTTCAACGTTAATGTTTTCAAAACAATTATCATCAGAACTTAATAAGTACAGGACCATCAAATACATTTCCAATGCATCTATGTTTTTCCCAACTTTTTGATTGATGGAATTACACATTAAGTCTACCTTCCTGAAAGTTTCTTCTATCTTCTCAAAAGAATTATTATTAAAATTCAACTCTTTAAAAAAAAATTCAGACCTTCTTTTTTTAAACAGGGGATTAGACTTAATTAAAGTTAACCAAAGGTCAAAAGAATAATTTTTATATGGAAGCATAGAACATTGAAATCAAATGAAAGCTTATGAGAACAGTACAAGGCTATCTACATTTAAAAGGGGAGGATTGATTGAAATATATTACGAATAATAAGTTAAAATCACTTCTGTTCAAAATCAGTTGACGAGCATGGCCTGGTGCTATGTTAATCATAAACTAACGTAATATCTCTCAGCCGTTCGACAAGTTTTTTAACCACGGAGGAAAAGCCGAGGTAGCACGGAGGTCCACGGAG
>CAXTDO010000608.1:0-4477 GCA_964242315.1 uncultured Flavihumibacter sp. | reverse complement strand
AAAAGGATGGTGTTTACCTTACTAACGTTAGGAATATTGGTGGAAGCGGCTATTTTCCAGGTTACCAGTTACATCCCTCCGGATAATAATATCTTCTTTCACAGCTTTGCTATTGTTTTCATTTTGGTATTGCTGTCAGATTTTTTACCATTGAATTTTGAAAGCTTTCCGGCATTGCTGGTTTGCACTGCAGGAATTATGCTATGGTGGAGCGGTATCTACTGGAAGTTTATTGAAAAGTACATTCCCAAATCAACGGTGGCCGTTTCCAAAGACGTAGTGAACAAACAAACCTATCTCATTTTTAAACCGGATAGCACCGACGTTCCCATGAATCAGTGGCGTACCATTCCACTAAAAGCATTTGGTAAAATGTTACTTCCGGGCCCTACCGTTGATGGCATCGATCGTTTGATGAATATGGATATGGTAAAGAATCAAAAGAACCTGAAAGTGCTTAACATGACCGAGCTTACGCCATTAGCAAGGGAGATGCATTTTGAATTGGAGAAAAGCCCGGCATATCCGTTATGGTATCACAAAGGTGTTGGCATGTTTCAGAAGCAAACCGATATGTTTTCAGACAGGATAAAAAATAATTATTACGATCTCGTAATGTTTGAGTACATACCTTATCTCAATAACTTCTATCCTTTCCAGGTGCGAGATACGCTCCTGCAATATTACAAACGTATTGATGTTTTTCCTGCGCCTCGTAAGCCTTCCATACAGGCGTGGGTGGAAGTGTATGTGAGAAAGTGAGTTTTTTTTAAACACAGAGGGCACAGAGGGAGGAAACACAGAGACCACTGAGGCCCTCTGCGTCCTCTGTGCCCTCTGTGTTTAAAAAAACTCACTACCGAAAATGCCTTCCTATCCTTTTAAAAATCGCCTTACTCAACCCGCCATCCAATTGAATACGCCGGTCCGATGTCCACACCAATGCTTCAGGATCTTTTACCTTATACAGCTTTTTATGAAAATGGTTTCTGAGTTTCACTCCCAACCACCCATCTTCGTTGGTACCCGGCGGATGGTTGAAACCATCAACAGCAATGCCTTCCAGCCTCCTGAAGGCGGAATTAAAACCATATACATTCACCGCTTCTTCCCTGAATTTTTTGTTGATCCACCTGGAAATATCTGATACATATTCATACACAGTATAAATAGTTCTGGAAGTATTGCCGCTCAGGATAAAGGAAAAATTTCCGTACACCATCACTACATCATCATTCATCAGAGGTGCTAACATCCTGTCTACCCATTGAGGCGGGTAAATGGTATCGGCATCTGCATTCAAAATGAATTTCCCGGAGGCCTTTTGCAAACCTGCATTTCGCGCAGCAGTTATTCCCTGTATGGTTTCCGTTACACATATTGTTCCTGCAGCAATGGCAAGCCCGGCGGTATCATCAGTTGAATTGTTATTCACTACAATGATCTCCACCTTTTTATTGGTAACACTTGCCGACAGGGAAGACAGGGTTTTCAGGATGCCCGCTTCTTCGTTATAAGCGGGAATTATTATTGAAACATCCGGTGTTAACGTGTGCATGCTTTTAATGCCGGAGCAAATCACACCCAATCTTTCTTTCAGGGCTGCTACAGTATGGTCATGTTGCCGGATATGTTGCGGAATAGCTATTGAACGCATTGACCATAAAAATTGTACCCATCAAAATTAATTGAAATATACCGTTGAATAAACATTCAATAATCAATGCTTAATTGGAACTTTGGTTATAAAATTATATAGCTATCACTACTACAGCATCCATATTATCCAGTCCGATTGAATATTTAAAAGGCGTTGGTCCGCTCAGGGCAGATATCCTTAAAAAGGAATTAGGCATCTTTACTTTCGAAGATTTGCTGGAGTTTTTTCCCTACCGCCATATAGACCGTACCGAGGTAAAGCCTATCAGCGACATTATGCTTGAGACCGATTATGTACAGGTTGCAGGAAAATTACTTAGTATGGCTGTCATGGGAGAAAACAGGGGAAAGCGGCTGGTGGGGCAAATAAAAGACGCTTCAGGAATACTGGAACTGGTATGGTTCCAGGGTATTAACTGGGTGCATAAAAATCTTATAGTCGGCAATGAATATCTCATATACGGACGCGCAGGATTTTTTCAGGGAATGCCCCAGATAACCCATCCTGAAATAGAACCTTTAAGCCGCGAAAAGCTCGAAGGGAAAAATGTACTGGAGCCTGTATACTCAACTACTGAAAAATTAAAATCAAAAGGACTGGGTGGCCGTCAGATCGCAAAACTTACGGCACCATTATTAGAAATCCTGAAAGAAAGGAATGTTCCGGAAAATATTCCAGGCAATATTATTGAAACCCTTAAATTAATTCCCAGATTCAAAGCTTATCAGGAAATTCATTTTCCTCCGGACTATGAGGCCTATCAAAAAGCAGTCAACAGGTTAAAGTTCGAGGAGCTATTCCTGGCCCAGGTGAGGTTGGGGATCATAAAAGGCCAGCGTCACCGGTATTCTCAGGGAGTAGTTTTCAGCAAAGTAGGCGAACTGTTTAACACCTTTTATAAGCAGTATCTTCCGTTTCAATTAACGGGCGCCCAGAAGCGGGTGCTGAAGGAAATCCGGATAGACACGGCGCACGGGCGACAGATGAACCGCTTATTACAGGGTGACGTAGGAAGTGGTAAAACAATTGTTGCATTGCTCTCTGTGTTACTGGCGCTTGATAATGGGTACCAGGCATGCCTGATGGCGCCTACCGAAATACTGTCGCAGCAGCACTTCAGCAGTTTAAGCGAATTATTAAAGGATATGCCCATACAGGTACGGCTGCTCACCGGCTCCTCAAAATCAAAACATCGAAGAGCAACCTTACAGATGGCAGCAGACGGATCGTTGCACCTGATTATAGGAACGCAGGCCATTTTAGAAGACACCGTCCGGTTTAAAAACCTGGGTTTTGCCATCGTGGACGAGCAGCATAGGTTTGGTGTTGCGCAAAGAGCCAGATTATGGTCAAAAGCAACCATACCGCCGCATGTACTCGTAATGACTGCTACACCTATTCCAAGAACCCTTGCAATGACAGCCTACGGAGACCTCGATTACAGTATTATAGATGAATTGCCTCCCGGCAGGTTACCTGTTACCACCGTTCACAGGTACGAACACAGCAGGCCGCAGGTAATGGATTTTATTAAAGATGAAATTGCAAAAGGACGCCAGATTTATATTGTATTTCCTTTGATAGAAGAATCGGAAAAAATGGATTATGAAAACCTCATGAAAGGATATGAGAACGTTAAAGCCTACTTCCCCGAACCAAAATACTGGATAAGTATGGTGCATGGCAGGCAGAAAGCAGATGTGAAGGAAACAAATATGCAACGCTTCGTTAAACGGGATACTCAGATCATGGTCTCTACCACCGTTATTGAAGTGGGTGTAAATATCCCTAATGCAAGTGTAATGGTAATAGAAAGCGCTGAAAAATTCGGATTATCACAGTTACACAAGTTAAGAGGAAGGGTGGGAAGAGGGAGCGATAAGAGTTTTTGCATATTATTAACAGGTTTGAAATTAACTAACGAAGCAAAGGAACGGTTAAAGATCATGTGTGCCACCAATGATGGTTTCAAGATTTCTGAAAAGGATCTTGAGCTTCGCGGTCCGGGTGATATAGAAGGAACCCGGCAAAGCGGAGAACTAAACTTTAAATTAGCTAGCCTTGTTCAGGATAAGCATTTACTCGATGTCTCCAAAGAAATGGCTAACCGGGTGTTGGACGATGATCCGGATCTCACCAATGAAGCTAATCACCCATTAAAAGCGTTCCTCCAGTCCCGCAAAGGCAAAACGGTATGGAGCAAAATTTCGTAAATAATATTTCGGCGGTTCAATTAATTAATTGTGTAAATTGTAATGAAGAGCTTGATAAATAAAATATCCATACTACTATTGTTCTGCATGGTGGGTACTTGGAAATTGCTTGCACAAGGTGATGCCAATGCATTGGAATTCGTTGAAAATAAAGGACAGTGGGATAGCAATATCCGCTTTAAGGGAGTGTTGACAAACGGTGCTTTTTTTCTTCGTAAAACCGGTTTCACAGTTGTTCAGCACAATACCGACGACCTCGCCCGTCTTGCCGAAAACGCTCATGGCCATGTAGTATCTTCCTCAGAAAATACAGCTATCTTCGAGCATCACGCAGCCGCACTTTCTTCTAAAACCGGTAATAGCTCCGACAAAGATATTCTTCACTCTCATGCTTACAACGTTGACTTTATAGGAGCTAATCAAAACGCTATTGCAGTACCTGATAAAATTCAACCTGGCTACAATAATTATTTTCTTGGCGATGATTCTTCCAAATGGGCAGGAGATTGTAAAATTTTTCAGTCCGTTACCTATAAGGATTTATATCCGGGCATCGATGTAAAATTCTATAGCGAATACGGCAACCTTAAGTATGAGTTTATTG
>CAXTDO010000607.1:0-4492 GCA_964242315.1 uncultured Flavihumibacter sp. | reverse complement strand
CCTCTAATTCGTTTGGCTTTTTTGACTTATAGGTGCAGAGCGATTGTCGCGAAATAATAAAAGAAAGATTGTCTTTTAACGACATATTGCTTTCGGCGATTTTTCTGGCAGGTTTTAATAAAGTAAGCGCTTTTTCAAACTCTCTGTCATTCTTCGCCTTTTCGGCTTTTTCCATGATTGAGGCAAATGACTCTGTATCCATTCCCTCTTCCCGAACTTCTTTCATTGCCTTCTCCGATGCATCTTTGTTTAGTAATTCCTCTTCCAAAAAAGTAAAAACAGGGCTGTCATTGCGAGGTGGATCTTCCGTTAATATTTTGGTAACTGCTTCTTTTAAATATCCATGAAAGCGTTTAACTTCCAAATAGGGTATCCCTTCTTCTGAATGTGTATATTGATGAATTACAAATGAATTGATATCAAAGGGAATTGCCTTCATTTGGGCTTTTTCGCAAATCATAATGGTGTGATGTGGCATCAAAGCATGCCGTACACCCAGCTCCCACATAACATTTGCGTTTAAAGTAGAAATGTCGGCAAGCGCGATATTTGCATTTTTGATTTCTTTAAGCATCAGCTTGTCAATACTGCCATTCGTATTTTTATCAATAGCCCTGTAACATGCAATGTTTAAGTCGTCAAAAACAGGTTTGATTAAAATATTATAAGTCTGATCAAGGTCCAGCTCTCTTGCTTTTCCATCGATGTAACTGGTTTTTTTTCCATAACCAATAATTACAAAACAATTTTTATTATCCATATTGCTTTTAGTTTGATACAACAATATAATAATTTTTTTTGCTGTAAATACTGGAATTTGATCACTTGATATGACTATGCCCATTTTTTTTAACCACAGAGAAAAGGCCAGGGTTAAGGAAGAGGTTACACAGAGACGTCCTCTGTGTAACCTCTTCCTTAACCCTGGCCTTTTCTCTGTGGTTATAGAAAACACTTTCCAGTTGGGCACTTATCAGATATTTCAATGTTTACAATCCTGGGATCGTTTAAATGAATATTTTTATCAGTGTATCTAATCCGGTTAAATTATGGCTTGCAAAAAGTTGCTTGTTTCGCTGCTTGTTTTTTGTTTTATAAAACCTGTAGACGCTCAGATCAGATTGCCCCGGCTGGTAAGAGATAGTATGGTGCTGCAGCGCGATGTTCCCCTTACAATATGGGGATGGGCCTCAAAAGGTGAAAAGATCAACCTGAAGTTTAACGGTAAAAACTATAAGACTATTTCAAATGATGATGGCAAATGGTCGGTGCTTCTGCCAGCTATGAAAGCGGGTGGCCCATACGTTATGAATATTGCCGGCATTAATACAATTATTCTCAGGGATATTCTGATTGGGGATGTATGGTTTTGTTCGGGTCAGTCTAACATGGTGCATCAAATGAAGCTGCATAGTGAACGATATGCAAAAGAAATCGCTACAGCGAACTACCCCATGATCCGGCACTTCTTCATTCCAAGCATCACCAATTTGCAGGGACCCCAAAACGATTTGCGAACAGGTTACTGGAAAGCTGCCAATCCGCAGGATGTGCTTGAATTTTCGGCAGTTGCTTATTTCTTCGCTACTACCATTTATGAAAAATATAAAACCCCCATCGGACTGATCAATGCAAGTGTAGGCGGTACTCCTATCGAAGCATGGATCAGTGAAGGTGGTTTCAGCGAGTTCCCGGAGCAGTTGAACATCATTCAAAAACTGAAAGACACGGCTTATGTAAATGCGGCTAACCGTTCAGGTGTATCAGCAAATATCAAACAGGCAAAGATCAATGACAAAGGATTGGCAGCGCCTGTTAAATGGTTTAATATTTCTTATGTTCCAAAGGGATGGCATAATATCAATATCCCCGGCTATTGGGAAGACCAGGGCCTGAAAGACCTGAATGGAGTGGTGTGGTATCGTAAGGAAACTGACGTTCCTGCATCTATGACAAACATGCCGGCAAAGATTTTTTTGGGACGTATCGTTGACGCCGATTTTTTATATGTCAACGGATCGCTCGTGGGCAACACTACCTATCAATATCCGCAAAGAAGGTATCAACTTCCGGCAGGGTTGCTGAAACCGGGAAAAAATATTTTTGTAATCAGGGTATTGAATACGAGCGGCAAAGGCGGATTTGTAACCGATAAACCATATGCGTTAGTTGCCGGTGATCAGCGCATCGACCTGAAAGGCGACTGGCTTTTTAAAGTAGGTGAGGTATATCCACCCATACCTCCTGATGATGCAGTAACACGTAAAGGCACGCTACCAGTTGTAGCACAAAATCAGCCTGCTTCTTTATACAACGCTATGGTTGCGCCTGCGATTTGTTATAAGGTAAAAGGATTTTTATGGTACCAGGGAGAAGCCAATACGGGCCGTGCAAGAGAATATGCACGGCTGTTACCTGCGCTGGTGGCAGATTGGCGGAGATTGTGGAAAGAAGAGAATGCACCTTTTATATGGGCGCAGTTACCAGGTTTTATGGACCGCCAATACCATCCTTCTGAAAGTCAGTGGGCAACGCTGAGGGAATCGCAACTGCAATCACTGTTTGTGCCCAATACAGCAATGGCCGTCACCATTGACCTGGGTGAATGGAATGATATTCATCCGGATAATAAAAAAGATGTTGGTTACCGTCTCGCTTTAGCGGCTGAGAAAATTGCTTACAACGAAAAAGATATTGTTTTTTCAGGCCCTGTTTACCAGTCTTCAAAAGTGGACGGTAATAAGATCATTTTATCATTTACGCATACTGGTAGCGGTTTAATTTCCATAGATGGTGAAGAGCTAAGCCAGTTCGCAATTGCAGGACCCGATAAAAAGTTTGTGTGGGCGCACGCAACAATCGAAGGGGAGAGGGTTATAGTTTGGAGTGACGAGATTGGCCAACCTGCCTTTGTACGTTATGCCTGGGCCGATAATCCCGAGGATGCCAATCTTTACAACAAGGAAGGTTTGCCTGCGTCGCCATTCAGAACGGACAGGTAAGTCGGGGGGCCAGACCTATAAGGTAGGCTGTTCAAAAATGAATATAAGTTTTCGTACAGTTTTTTACGGCCTTAAAAACTGACAATGTAATAACACTTGCGCTGCCAACCCCGAAGGGGTAAAATGATTATAGAAAAATGATACACCCAGGACAAGAACCCCGAAGAGGTGACATAGAGCCTCACAGACTATTAATAATGTCACCCTTTCAGGGTTCGCGTCTTATAATCAGTTTTGTTTCTATGATCATTTCACCCCTTCGGGGTTGGCAAACATAATTAGGGCGTGAAAAGTTTATAACAGCATTTGTAACGCTTTAAACATCTATTAAGACAGTTTTATTCTTGAAAACTGTACGAAAGGTACCGTGTACTTTTGAACAGCCTACCTATAAGGTTTTCAAAACCAGCGAAGCGGACGAGCTTCGCTAGGTCTAAACTTTCGGCTCTTCCTCCGTGGTTAAAAATCAGGTGGCTTATAAGTATTACGTTAATTCACGACTAAATTAATACCGGTTTGTGGTAACCTGTTTTCTTTATTGCTTAATAAATATTTTACTGCTGTTTACGCCGGATGTTTGCAGGTTGATAAAATATGATCCCTTAGCCAGATTTTCAATTGACAGCGGATAAATTGCATGACCTTTTTTACCGGGAAAATCTTTACTGATTATTAAACGGCCATTTATGTCGCTAACCTGAAGAGTAAGCTGCTGCAACTCAGGTAGCTCAACCGCAAGTTCCAGAAGATTTTGCGCAGGGTTCCTGATAATTGAAAAACGAATGCCTTCACTCATAACAACTTTTGCAATTAAAGAATAGGTTATTTTTCCATTAAGGTCTAACTGTTTAAGGCGGTAATAGTTAGCTCCTGAAAAAGGGGTTCTATCAATAAAAGAATAGCTGCTGGTAGTGATTGCATCGCCCACAGTTTTTACCTGTCCGATACTATCGAATCGTATTCCATTTGCTGATCGCTCGATAACAAAGTAATGGTTATCCGATTCCGTTGACGTGCTCCAGTTCAGGTTAATGAACTCCAATTGCTTCCTGGCAGTGAACTTTGTAAAGCTTACCGGTAATGCAACGCCTATTGCCGAGAATCGCCACAAGTCGTTTAAATACGGCCTGCCGGCAGACTGATAGCCACTGAATCCGCCAAATAGCCAAAAGTTTCCTGTGGCATCTGTCCATCCCGTTCCTTCAAGCCTCGATCCGGGTCTATTTATGGCTCCGGGCACACCCTTTGTTGAGTAGAATCCTACATCGTTTGCGAGGCTGTCGCCACTTATCCAGGTCCACAGATCAGAAGATATATTGTATTTCCACAGGTCGTTCATGCTTCCTACATTCCCGCCGGCGTAACCAGATCCGCCAAATAGCCACAAGTTGCCGTTATTATCGTCAAATGCCAGGGCGCCTTCTCTTCCACCAGGTTTATTTGTAATAGCTGCAACATTCTTTGTTCCGTAGATGCCATATGGGTATGAT
>CAXTDO010000606.1:0-4515 GCA_964242315.1 uncultured Flavihumibacter sp. | reverse complement strand
CTTCGGAGATAACAGGCCTGTTATTGCAGGAAGTATTGACAACACACAACCCGGCGCGCCAATAACATACTCTGAAGATCCAAAGTCTGCATTTTACCAAATGGCAAGGCATGTTTACGATGTATCACAAACCTTAACTCCGGATCAGACAGCACAAGGCTTATTTTGGAGAGATGTTCCCGGAGTTACAACTGCCGGACACTGGCTTAGCATTTTACAACAGGTGTTAAAACAAACCAATACCGTTTTAGATAAGGCTGCCTATGCTTACGCAATAGCGGGTGTATGCCAGAATGATGCATCTATCAGTTGCTTCCAAACAAAATATAAATATCTCCAGTTACGTCCCATAACTTATATACGCAATGTATTAGGATTCTCCACCTGGAACTCATTGCTTACAACACCTGCGCATCCTGAGTATTCTGCGGCCCATGCAGTAATATCCGGTGCAACCGCAGACGCGTTAACAGCGCTTTTTGGCAACATCGGAAATCTCACCGATCGCACTTATGATTATTTGACCTATTCACCAAGAACCTTTAGTTCGTTCCGTGCAATAGGTGAAGATGCAGCCAATTCCAGAGTGTTTGCAGGGCTTCATTATCAGCCTTCTGCTGATACCGGATTAATACAGGGAAGAAAAGTAACGGCTAATATTTTAGATAAATTGGGATTACATTAAAATAGGCAATAAGTGTAGTAAAACAGAAAAAGGTTGTTCCTGATTAAATCTGAACAACCTTTTTTTATTACATCACGTTGGCTTATGAATATATAAACATGTTAATACTACAAAGGAAATTGTACAACGTTTGAAGTTGTATTTATGTAAGCCACCAAAAAAGATATAGACGGATTATAAATTACTCCTGTGGGTTCAGCAGTCTTATCTCATAATTAAGATTAAAAGGTTTGATTAGCCAGCCTTTTATAGCCCGTGGACAGTATATCAGCACTCGTAACTATTTCGATGTTAAATCCGCTGGATATCGTAACATTGGCCATCCATCATCATTTACACATCATCAATTTTCAGTAATAAAGAATTGATCGTTGTTCGTGACATTCAATAACCCGGGTTTTGCGTCAGGTTAGGATTCAATATCCTTTCTCTTTGCGGAATCGGATATAGCTTCAGGGTTGCAACCACATTACCAATGATTCCATTAACTGCTCCGTATTTTGTTTTAAATGCCTGCATAACTTCTACATAGGTGTTCCATCTTATCAGGTCAAACCATCTTTCACCTTCAAAACAAAGTTCTACGCGTCGTTCATTACGGATGGCCGTTCTTGCATCTGACTGAGAAAGGTTTAATTTGGAAGGAAGATTGGAGCGGGTGCGAATTAAATTAAGCTGTGTTAATGCCTCAGTTGTTTTTCCGTTTTCGTTTAATGCTTCAGCGTATAAAAGAATGACATCGGCAAATCTTAAAACGGGCCAGTCGTTGTCTCCCTCGCTGCCTGATGCAACCGTCGGGTAAATAAATTTTTTGGCATAATAATATACGAACCTGTCTACGGTGAAAATGGCAATGGCAACATCCCGACGTGCGTCTCCGGGTTCAAAGGCATTATACAGGTCAAGCGTACCAATATTGCTGCTGCCGCCGGCTACGCCGATAATCGTACCGCCTGAAGGTGTCGGAACAAACTGGCTTGCAAACGTATTTCCTTCACTATAACCGCCTCCCAGGTACTGAACAGCAAAGATGATCTCCCTGTTATTGTCTTTTCCCAATCCAAAAACCTGGTCATAATTTAAAGGGGTACCCGCTAACGGCACAATTTCAGCAAGCTTGGCTTCTGCCAAAGCAAATTTGTTCTGGAACATGTAGACCTTTCCCAGCAGGCCCTTTGCGGCTGTACTGGTAACCCGGCCAACATCCTGTGCGGTATAGGACGCCGGCAAAACGGCAGCGGCTTCGTTCAGGTCTTTTTCAATTTGTGTATATACATTGGCAACAGGTGCACGATTATACGAGTAAGCCTGTTGCTCGCTGGTAATTTCATTAAGAACCAGTGGAACATCGCCAAACATGCGCACCAGGTTGAAATACATCAACGCCCTTAAAAATTTTGCCTGACCCGTATAACCGTTACGGTTAGCGTCGGTCATTGCAGGCTTGCCAATATGGTCAAGTACAATATTCGCGTAGGATATGGCGGTGTAAAATCTCGTCCATGCTGCCTGCAGGCGTATTGAAGTTGCCGTCCAGGTTAGTTTGTCCTCTTCGCCATAAATAACTTCACTATCCGCAAAGGTTTCTGTATTATCTGATGGAATTTCGCCAAAGCCATATTGTTCATTGTATATGGGCCTCAGGCTGCTATAGGCGCCGTTTAATGCGGTACGAATGTCAATTTCCGTACTATAATAACTCGTTACCGGCACGATTCCCTGCGGTGTTAAATCTACAAATGATTTTTTGCAGGATGGCAGTATAACAACTATCGCAAGAAAAAAGATGCTGATTATTATATGTTTACTGATTTTCATCTTCAAATAGTTTTTAAAAAATTAAAATCCGATATTAATTCCTGCAATAATGGTGCGTGCAGCAGGGTACGATCCCTGGTCAACGCCTGCAGTAATAGGGTTACTTCCACTTACATTAGCTTCAGGGTTAGAACCAGAGTATTTCGTAATTAAAAACGGGTTTTGTGCGGTGATGTACACACGGGCCGACTTCAACAATATCTTTTTAACAATAGCATCTGTTAACCTGTAACCGAAAGTGATATTCCTGACCCTCAGGTAAGAACCGTTTTGCACGTTGAGATTTATTATACTGGGACCTGGTATGGAACTGCTTTGCCCGGGCCTGGAATACGTTACATCGCGATCGGGTTTTGCAGGATCGAAATAATTATTGAAATATTTATAAAGGGTATTCTGGTTGTTATTAGTGCTGAGCGTTTGCCTGTCATTACCGTTGATGATGCTTACACCCTGTACGCCCTGAATTAAAATATTCAGGTCAAAGCTTTTGTATTGGAATGTATTGGTTAAGCCATAAATAAAATCCGGTAAACCATGTCCCAGCACAGTAACATCATTGATATCAATTTTACCATCACCATTTGCGTCTACTACCTTGTAGTCGCCAACATTATTGCCTGCTACCGTTTGCGGGTACTTGGCAAGATCGGCCGTGTTTTTAAATACGCCGTCTACCTTGTAACCATACATCAGCCCCAGCGGATTGCCCACTTTTACCTGGTAAACATTGTTCCAGCCATTGATAGCTGCCACGCCAGGCAAAGCTAAAGGTCCGCCCAGGTCTGTAACTTTTGTTTTGTAAGTAGACAGATTCGCATTTATTACCCAGCGAACAGGGCCCAGATTGAGCGTACTGGTAGCTGTGAATTCAACTCCCTTGTTCTGTAAGGTACCCAGGTTTGACTGGTAAGTATTGGCATAACCAATAATTAAGGGCAGATCTTTATTCAGGAGCATTCCTTTTGAATAACGGATAAAATAATCTGCCGTGAGAATAATGAGATTATTCATGATACCGATATCTGCGCCAATACTTACCTGGTCATTTTTTTCCCAGGTAAGGTCCGGGTTGGCAAACCCTGTTTGTTGCGTACCAAAATTCCGGCTGTTTCCAAAGGAGTAATTCCTGTTCAGGGAAATAGAATTTACATAGGTGAAACTGCCGATGTTAGCGTTACCGGTTCTGCCATAACCACCCCTGAGCTTAAATTCATTGATACTGATTCTTTCTAATAATGCACTTATGGCAGGCTCCTCCGTTAAACGCCATCCAACGGAAAAAGAAGGAAATACGGCGTACCTGTTGTTGGGCCCGAATCTTGAGGATGCGTCCTGGCGTATGGCTATCGTAGCAAGGTACTTTTTACTGTAGTCATAGGTAAACCTGCCGGCATATGATACAAATGCATTTGCATCATATGCTTCTGTTCCGGCGGTGTTGGTAGAAGCGCGCGGATTTTGAACAGACGTTGTTATAAAGGTCCGCGGAAGACCTGCCACATAAACAATTTCGGAAGTAAACTTCTGTGACGAAAACAGGCCAAGTAAGTTAATGTGGTGCTCGCCGAACTTTTTATCGGAGGTGGCTGTATGTTCCCACACCCAGTCAAAGCTGTTACGCGCGTTATCAGAAGCATAAATGGCATTTAAATCAGGATTGGTGTAGGAGGCATTCGGTGCGCTGCCATAGCCCATGGTTGCCGGTATATAAGCATGCACCTGTTCATTCTCTATCGTTGCGCCAAAATATGTTTTAAGTCTCAGGCCTGGAATGGGAGCAAATTCTAAAAAAGCATTTCCCAGGGTTCTGAAGGCTCTTGAACGATTGATAGTCTGGGTTAAAATACCTACCGGGTTATAAAAGTTTCCGGCAGAAAACACTGCTGTCGGAGAAAGGTTTAGGCCAACCTCACGATAGTATGGCTGGGCAAAATTTCCATTAGGCAGGTATACCGGTACAATAGGCATAAAAGTCAGCGCCTGGTTCAACGGACTTGGCAAATTAAGGT
>CAXTDO010000605.1:0-4518 GCA_964242315.1 uncultured Flavihumibacter sp. | reverse complement strand
GGAAACGCAGAGGGCGCAGAGGGTTTCCTCTGCGCCCTCTGCGTTTCCTCCTCTGCGACCTCTGTGGTAAAAAACACCTACCAGGTTAGCTGCTGTAATTCAACAAGTAACCTAACCTGAATTCTTTTATATTTGAAGGAAGAAAAGTACAATGCAGTTTAGCTGCCATCAACCAGACTTTATGAAATATCTTTTATTGTTATCAGGATATATATTTCTTTCATTATGCAGTATCGCCCAACAACAGGATACCAAAACAATGCAGGAAAGCGCTAAAAACTTTGAAAAGAAAGGAGATTATGATAATGCAGTTTTAGTATTAAGCAAAGCCGCCCAACAGGAACCTGAAAATATAGAAGTTCACAAAGACCTTGCCTTTGCTCTTTACCTGAAATCAGACAATAATAAAGCGCTTGAAACTATTAAACCACTGCTGGATAGAAGAGATGCTGATGTTCAGACATACCAGATAGCCGGCATGATTTATAAAGCCAGGGACGACGTTAACGAGGCTGAAAAGCTGTACAAAAAAGGTATTAAAAAATTTCCCGACAGTGGCGTACTGTATAGCGATTATGGCGAGCTGCTATGGTATAAAAGAAATAATGACGCGATCAAACAATGGGAAAAGGGTATAGAGATGGATCCGAATTATTCGGGCAACTATTACTATGCTGCCAGGTATTATTTCAACACCATTGATAAAGCATGGAGCACTATTTATGCAGAGATATTTGTTAACATGGAAAGTTACAGCAGGCGGACCATTGAGATCAAATACCTTTTACTGGAGAGTTACAAAAAATTATTGGCCGATGCTGATATTATGAAGAATCAGAACGCCAGAAATCCCTTTACAACGGCATATCTTAATACGATTAATCTGCAGTCTTCAGTAATATCAATGGGAATAACTCCGGAATCATTAACGGTGTTACGCACCAGGTTTATTCTTGACTGGGATAATAAATACGCTTCGCGATTTCCATATCGATTGTTTGAATACCATAAGCAATTATTAAAAGAAGGATTATTCGACTCTTACAACCAATGGCTGTTTGGCCCGATACAAAATCTCACCGCCTTTCAGAACTGGACAAATAAACATACAGAATCTTACACCGAATTTATAAATTTTCAGCATGGCCGTGTATTTAAACTACCGCAGGGCCAGAGTTATCAGAACCTTCAGAACAAGAGAGATTGATGGCTGTCAGCTATCAGCTGTCAGCGATCAGCCTATAGCTGTAAAGTACGTTTCTTCTAAAGCATAAAGAGCAATACTTAAGCTGGCTAATAATGATAAAAAGGTTTGATAACAAGATTGTATTCAATGAAAATTTGTATTAATTTATCAGCATAAAGCCTGTAAATTTAAGTTTTTGCTGAAAGCTGATAACTGAAAGCTGATAGCAGACAGCTTCCGGCAATAATTATAAATTGAATGTATGAAAGAGCCTAAACGATTGTTTGATTGCATTGAGTACCATCTTGAAAGAACCCCCATAGAAGATATGCTGGCCGCCAAAGAGACTGGCCAGTGGAAAAAATACAGTACGAGGGAAGTAAGTGATTTAGTAAACAGATTAAGTGCCGGGTTGTTAAATCTTGGGTATGGCTGTGGCGATATGTCCAGTGAGGGAAGGGATAAAATAGCAATATTATCTAAAAACCGTCCGGAATGGATGTTATTGGACCTCGCCGTTCAACAGATTGGTGCCGTGCTGGTGCCTGTATATCCTACAATAAGCGTTAACGATCTAGAATTTATTTTAACCGATGCCAGGATAAAGGCGGTATTTGTAAATGATGAAGATCTTAATAACAAGATCTTAAGTATTAAAGACAAGCTCCCTTCCCTTCAACATATCTATACTTTTGAGCATGTTCAGGGAGCAAGCCATTGGAAAGAAGTATTGCAGCAAAGCTCAGATGATGCCATCAGTAAAGTGAAGCTGATTTCGGATACTATTCAATATACCGATCTTGCAACGGTTATATATACTTCCGGTACAACGGGCATACCAAAAGGGGTGATGCTCAGCCATCAGAATATTCTAAGTAACGTAATGGCTTCTATTCCCTGTTTTCCTCCGATTGAAAACTCCCGTGCATTGAGTTTTCTTCCACTCAATCATATTTTTGAGCGGATGGTAACTTACATCTATCTTTTTAAAGGTACTTCTATTTATTACGCGGAAGGACTTGAAACGATTGGTGAAAATCTCAAGGAAGTGAAACCACACCTTTTTACCACCGTTCCCCGTTTGCTGGAAAAGGTATATGACAGAATTATGTCGAAAGGAATGGAACTTACGGGTGTTAAAAAGAAACTTTTTTTCTGGGCACATGATCTGGCAACCAGGTATGAAATCAACACAAATCAGGGTATCAGTTATAACATGCAGCTTGCTTTGGCGAACAAGCTGGTTTTCAGTAAATGGCGCGAAGGGCTGGGTAATGAATTAAAGTGTATTGTTTCTGGTGGAGCGGCATGCCAGGTCAGGCTGATCAGGATTTTTACGGCTGCAAAGATTCCCATAATGGAAGGTTATGGTCTTACGGAAACATCGCCCGTAATTAGTGTAAACAGGTATGAAGTAAAAGGCAGGATGTTTGGAACGGTGGGTCCTCTGATAGCGAATGTTGAAGTGAAAATAGCAGAAGACGGTGAAATTCTTAGTAAAGGCCCTAACATAATGATGGGTTATTACAAACGTCCTGAATTAACTGCTGAAAGTATTAAAGATGGTTGGTATTATACAGGTGATATTGGTATGCTGGTTGAAAACGGTTTTTTAAAGATCACTGACCGTAAGAAAGAATTATTTAAAACAAGTGGTGGTAAATATGTGGCGCCGCTGCCAATTGAGAACAAATTGAAAGAGTCGATTTTTGTAGAACAGGTTATGGTAGTAGGTGCTGAAAAAAAATATGTGGGAGCCTTAATAATTCCATCCTTTTCAAACCTCAAGGACTGGCTTCGACAGGAAAAGATTCCTTTCTCTTCTAAAGAAGAAATAATATTACATCCCAAAGTGCTGGAGCTTTACAAAGAGCTGGTAGAAAGTTTTAATAAGTTTTTTAATCATGTAGAACAGATTAAGCGCTTTGAATTGCTTCCTAATGAATGGAGCGTAGAGAGTGGTGAAATGACACCCAAGCTAAGCCTGAAACGCAAGGTAGTGCTGGAAAAATACAGGGATTCGATTGAGAGGATCTATGATCATGGAAAGGGGAGTTAATGATGAATGATTAATCATTAATAATTAATCATTAACGGTAAGGTGCAAATTTTTTAGCCTGTTTCAATGTTCTTAAATAATTATAAACTAACCGTTAATAATTAATCATTAATAATTCATCATCAGCTCCCCTTCCCGTCTTTTCTAAAATAAAGCGTAAATTTTGTTCCCTTACCAACCTTGCTTTTTACTGAGATAATTCCGTTCAACTGGTCAACTAAGAATTTGACAATATTCAAACCCAGTCCGGTAGACAGTTCTCCGTCTGTAGGCTGTGAGGAAATGTTTGGAAATTTGCCATACAATAATGGTATCTCATGTTCTTTAATACCCACACCTTCGTCTTCAATTTGTATTATTGTATTAATACCCATTGAAACATTTTTAATGAATACACTTTTGCCGCGGGGAGTGTATTTAATTGCATTAGATAAAAGGTTTTCTATTATCTGAACATAACACTCGCTATCCATCATAACGATGTTCTTTTTACCGCCGGTGAAAAGAACCTGAATTTTTTTTCTCTGAGCAATATCATCATACCTTGAAATAATATTTCTGGTTAGTTTTATAAGGTCTACAGGGACTAATATGGGGTTAATAGATCCTTTTTCAATTCTGTTTACGTTGAGGTAATTTTTAATGAGTTCGTTCATCTGAAGAGAGGCATCATAAATAGTATGATAAGTTTCCTTCTCTTTTTCAGGTGATTTTTGAAAATCATCATTTAATAATATTTTGCTCAAAAGCATAATAACAGCCAGCGGACTTTGCAAATCGTGATAAGCTATTCCTATAAATCTGTCTTTGGTATCATTAAGCTGCAGCATTTCATCGTTAACCTTCTGCAGGTCCAACATTTTCTTTTTTAATTCTTTCCTGGTACGAAGTATCATATGATCCAGGATCTTTTGACCGGTCATATCAAAAACAGTAGAACGGTTTGAGGAGAAATTTCCTAACGTATCAAAAACGTCTATCGAATCAACAATGACCGGCATTACAGACTTGTCTTTCCTCACAAAATGAAATTTGTTTTTGATGTTCCCGGGTTTCTTGAATATCAGGGAATTCTTTCGAAAATTAATGATATCGTGTGGGCTGAGGATATCCGTTATTTTCTTTTTATTAATAATTTCTTCTCGTGTATAACCAAGCCAATTAAGAAGTGTATTGTTTATTTTTATAAAAACATCATTTTCATTCAGGGAATGATAACCGCAGGGAGATTCATTGTATATTGATTGATATTCATCGAGCTCAAGCTGGCACA
>CAXTDO010000604.1:0-4518 GCA_964242315.1 uncultured Flavihumibacter sp. | reverse complement strand
TGATGAGCGAATGAATCTTGATCGTATTGGTAAAGTTGCATTGAATAAGCCTGCTTGTCATTTTGTAATAATTGGACCAGTGGTAAAAATAGATCCGTCAACTTTACCAAAATATAATAATATTCATTACCTGAGTAATAAATCTTACCAGGAACTTCCCTCCTACATGGCAGGATGGGATATGGCGATGATTCCTTTTGCATTAAATGAATCTACACGTTATATCAGTCCTACAAAAACGCCTGAATATCTTGCGGCAGGTAAACCAGTCATATCCTCTTCTATTCACGATGTTATAAACCCTTATAAAGATAAAGGGCTTGTTTATATAGCAGATACTCCTGAAGACTTTGTTGCAGCAGCAGTTTCCGAATTTAAGATAGTTGATAAATCTTCTTGGCTATCAGAAGTTGATAATTTTCTTCAGGACAAATCCTGGAACCATACCTGGAGTGAAATGATGCAGCTCATCAATAAAAAATTGGAAGAAAAAGAACAGGAAAAAAAAAATAATAATTTAAATTTAAAGGAGTACATCTATGTTTGATTATTTAATCGTAGGGGCAGGTTTTGCTGGTTGCGTTTTAGCAGAAAGATTAGCATCCAGAGCTGGAAAAAAAGTGTTGTTAATTGATAAGAGAAATCATATTGGTGGAAATGCCTATGATTACTATAACAAGGATGGCATTTTAATTCACAAGTATGGCCCTCATATCTTTCATACTAATTCTAAAGAGGTTTTTGACTATTTAGGTCAATACACTAATTGGAGATCTTATGAACACAGGGTATTGGCAAGTGTTGATGGTCAATTAGTTCCTATCCCAATAAATCTGAATACGATTAATAAATTATATGGCTTAAATTTATGCTCCTCACAGGTAGAAGATTTTTTTGATTCAAGAGCTGAAAAAATTGAAAGGGTTAAAACATCAGAAGATGTTGTAGTGAGCAAGGTAGGAAGAGAATTATACGAGAAGTTTTTCAAGGGGTACACTAAAAAGCAATGGGATCTTGATCCATCTGAATTAGATGCTTCAGTAACAGCACGCGTTCCAACCAGGACTAATAAAGATGATCGCTATTTTACAGATACTTATCAGGCAATGCCTGCAGATGGATACACTAAGATGTTCGAAAAGATGCTGGCACATCCTGGTATAAAAGTGATGCTGCAAACAGATTATAAAGAAGTTATAGATTCCATACCGTACAAACAAATGATCTATACCGGACCGATAGACAGTTATTTTGACTTTTGTTACGGTAAGTTACCATACCGCTCACTGGAATTTAAGTTCGAAACAATTGAAGCAGAAGCCTATCAACCAACCGGAACCGTTAACTATCCAAACGAGCAGGCTTATACAAGGATTACTGACTTTAAATATCTTACAGGTCAGAAGCACCCTAAAACAACTATTGTGTTTGAATATCCAAAGGCAGATGGAGATCCGTATTACCCAATACCACGTCCTGAGAACGCCGAAATTTACCGGAAATACCAACAGTTAGCTGCTCAAATGGAAAACACTTATTTTGTTGGGCGCTTAGCTACATACAAATATTATAATATGGACCAGGTAGTAGCTCAGGCACTGACCTTGTTTAAGAAACTGGTGACCAGAATTAATGAAACGTATGTTAATGGCAGTACTACTGCGCTTCCGGTTTTAAAATCCTCTAATGGTCATGTTAAGCCTGCCAATGGTCTTAATGGAATTGGATCATAGAATTTATCAACTTTTATAAAAAAAGCCACCTTTGTAAAGGTGGCTTTTGATTTTATACGCTAAGCTACTTGTAAAAGAGCTTAACTATTTGATTTATAGTAAGTTACCTACCCATATATACTATTAGTATCTGAATGTCACTCGGATTTACGCCACTGATCCTGCTCGCCTGACCTAAAGTTTGAGGTTTAATTTTTTTGAATTTTTGTAAAGCTTCTTTTGAGATGGCGCTGATCTTATCGTAATTAAAATTGTCAGGTATCGTAAGGTCCTCTAGTTGTGACATTCTTCTTACAAGATCTTTTTCTTTATCTATGTAAGTTTCATACTTTATCTGAATTTCAGCCTGTTGAAGTATGTCTTTATCATAACTTTTTAATGCTTCATTAAGCGGTTCAATATTGTTCATCAGCGATAGCAGATCAATATTTGGCCTTAGTAATAACTGTATCGCTTTTTGCTTTTGAGTTAAAGGAGCAGAACCCTGTGATAATAGATATGAAGTCGAGATACCGGGTTCAACAGAAAATGTTGATAGTATCTTATGTATTTGTTCAACTCCATCCCTTTTCGTGATTACTTTTTCCATTCTTTCCTGTGATGCAAGTCCTAGTTTATAACTTATAGTTGTTAGCCTGAGATCTGCATTGTCCTGACGTAGCAGGGTTCTGAACTCTGCCCTTGAAGTAAACATCCTGTAAGGTTCGTCCGTTCCTTTATTTATCAGGTCGTCAATTAAAACTCCTATATATGCTTCACTTCGTTTTAAAACTAAGGGTGCGGATTTGATTATGTTTTGGTGGGCGTTTATCCCGGCTATAACGCCTTGGCATGCAGCTTCTTCATAACCGGTTGTTCCATTTATCTGACCGGCAAAGAAGAGATTTTCGATGAGCTTAGTTTCAAGTGAATTTTTTAGCTGAGTAGGGGGGAAGTAGTCATACTCTATTGCATAGCCAGGCCGGAAGAATCTGCAGTTTTCAAATCCTGGTACAAGCCTTAACGCTTTGTATTGTACTTCTTCCGGCAGGGAAGTAGAGAATCCGTTAACATATATTTCAACGGTGTTCCATCCTTCTGGTTCTATAAATAGCTGGTGGCGGTCTCTTTCAGCAAAGCGATTGATTTTGTCCTCGATGCTGGGACAATACCTTGGGCCTATTCCTTCAATTCTGCCCTGATACATAGGACTCCGATCGAAACCCGTTTTGAGGACGTCATGAACCTGTTGATCGGTGTAAGTTATCCAACAGCTTTTTTGTGTTTTATTGAATTTAGTTCCTAGATATGAAAAACCAACTACATCTTCATCGCCTTTCTGTTCTTCCATTTTACTATAATCGAGGCTTCTGCCGTCAACACGTGGCGGAGTGCCTGTTTTTAGCCGGTCGCTTTCAAAGCCAAGACTTTCCAATTGTTCGGTAATGCCCGTTGAAGCTTTTTCAGCAACACGGCCGCCACCGAATTTTTTTTCACCGATATGTATGATACCGTTTAGGAAGGTACCGCTTGTTATTATTACTGCTGTAGAGTAGATAGAGTTACCCAGGCCGGTTACAACACCGCATGCAGTGTTATTTTTGATAATCAAGGAGCTTACGGTATCCTGGTAAAAATCAATATTTGGGGTTGATTCCAACATTTCACGCCATTTCAAACAAAACAGCGTGCGATCGTTTTGAGCACGAGGGCTCCACATTGCTGGTCCTTTCGATCTGTTAAGCATTCGAAATTGAATCATGCTTGCATCTGTAACAATTCCTGAATATCCACCCAGGGCATCTATTTCTCTAACTATTTGTCCCTTCGCAATGCCGCCCATAGCCGGGTTACAGCTCATTTGCCCAATCGTTTGTAGATTCATTGTTACCAAAAGCACTTTTGAGCCTAAATTTGCGGCCGCTGCGGCCGCTTCACAACCTGCATGACCTGCGCCAACCACTATTACGTCGTATTTTGGAAACATTCAAATTATTTAGTTTGCAAAGCTACTAACTAATGAATGGGTTT
Organism: uncultured Flavihumibacter sp.; assembly: GCA_964242315.1. Lineage (GTDB taxonomy): Bacteria > Bacteroidota > Bacteroidia > Chitinophagales > Chitinophagaceae > JADCRZ01. Next base: position 775 of record CAXTDO010000604.1, on the reverse strand, counting down.
CTGTATGTTTCACGTGGAACAAGAGTATTAATTCCCATTCGAGAAATATAATTTCTTTACAAAATGAATACCTATGTATTGTTCCACGTGGAACAATATTCATTTAAAGAGATTCAAATAATAATCTTCTTTATTTCTCATTAATGCCTTGTTTCGTTTTGTGTTGTCTTTATAACCGCATAAATGTAATGCGCCATGGAATATAACTCTACGCAATTCCTCTGTAAATGCTACTTGTAACTGTTCGGCGTTGTCCTTTACCCTTTCAATACTTATGTATATATCACCCACAATAAGGTCATTATTTTCTGATAAGTCAAAAGTTAAGATATCAGTAAAATAATCATGCTGTAAAAAAGTCTTGTTCATTTCGAGAAGATATTCATCAGAACAAAAAACGTAAGTAAGCGTGTTAAATTTTTTTAACTCAAGTTCAAAAAGAGCTTTTAATGAATTTTTAAGGTCATTTCGGTTGACAAATTTAAAAGGCCTGATCAAAAAATGAAATTTAATGGAACGCCTGTCAATATGTGTTATCATTTCCAAAAATCGTAAAACATATTGAGTAATCAAGACTAGATTTGAATGTATATGCAACATATGATAAAAACCAATGAGATTACGATGAAAAGGTTATCGGAGGTGAGGATGGGAACATCGGCTGTTATAATTTCATTTGAACAGAATGAAGTCTTTTTAAAATTGATGGAAATGGGTTGCATACCAGGCGAAATTGTTACGGTAGATCAGGTAGCACCCTTAGGCGATCCTATAG
>CAXTDO010000603.1:0-4519 GCA_964242315.1 uncultured Flavihumibacter sp. | reverse complement strand
ACCATCCCACTGGCCTTCAGCCGGTTCGCCAAACCCAGGCAGGTCTTGCCGGAAGATCATTACCTGGTATTTGTTTTCCATTAGCTGCAGCCAATCCGCGAATTCGCGGTATCTTTTAAAGTCTATGGCTGACAACTTTCGTGGATCTCCCAGCATGATCGGTAAAGCGCCGGCAAGCGATTTGATGTGAAGATCCCATGCGGTGTCCTGCATCTCGGGATTGCCAATCACCAATGCAGTTGCCGGCATGGCGGGTGATCGCCACCAGGCCATGTTCCTGATGCGTAGATCGATTTTCTCTTCCCTGCCGTAAAAGTTCGATAACCAATCCCCGTCTGCATGTTGTATCATGGCATAGTCTATCAATTGCAAACCACCCATCGTTTCAAAAGTACAGTCGATAAAAAGCCCTGGCTTGGCTTTGTGCAGCTCGTCAAAGAGTTTCCATACCTGGGCATAATTGGTGAAAAGCGACTCGCCATGATCCACATGACCCGGGTGATTGGTGGCGTAACAACCCGTTGTTGCGTTACTGAACCGGTATGAACTAGCGACCACGGTAAAATCCAGCTTTAAATATTCCAGTCCATAATCAACGGATAGCTTTATCAGGATGTTTTTTATATAATCATACCAGCCCGTGCCGAAACATGCGGTAACGATGGAGGTATCTTCTAGGTGAAGGTTTGTAGGGCGCTGCTTTTCATCCCGTACAAACCATTCCGGGTGCGCTTTAAACACCTTACTGCCTGGTGATGCACTTCCTACACTTACCCATAAACCGGGTTTCATACCTAACGATTTAATATAGTCAAACACAGGTTTAAGTCCATGAGGGAACTTTTTTGTATCAATCTCCCAGTCGCCGAAGTTTTGTTCCCATCCGTCATCAATGATGAATTCTTTCATGCCCGCATCGGCGGCTGACTTAGCCAGTTGCATGATGAGCTCTTCATTGATCTTCGTTTTAAAAGGCACCCACGTATTATAAACAAATACCGGCTTGTGCTCCAATGACGACAGGCGGGCACCTAGAAATTTCCTCACAAAATCAGGCAACTCCATGTTCAGCACTTCCTCGGGTGTTTTGTGATTATTGTACACCATGGTAAATACCTGTGGCGTCAGGAATGCAGCTCCTTTTGCAAGGTATTTTCTAAACGGAAAGCGTGCATCCTTATGCGTTAGTCCGATATTGATTGTTGCTTCACCCCAGAAAAACGAAGTATGTTTCACAACACCGGGTGCTTCATTTCCCAGCACGATTCCCTGCCTCGAATCACTGTTATGCACTATCACCAATGCATCCTGCATGTTGCCATCATACGGCCCCAAAGACCTGCGCCGGCCATAATCATGACAAACCCAACTATAGGTTGATGGCACATATGCGGGCACACTAAATTTTTCCACATCAACTGATTCCACCATCACCGTTTTACCGGTTAAAGTTTTTATCACCAGGTTTTTACGGATTACCGGTGACTGGGGATACAATAAATACTGAACTGACAATGCTATTTTTTTATCCGTACTTACCAGGTGTACGGTGGCACCGTTACCGTCTTTTGAATCCGTAAACTTTTCAACGCTTTCCAAATGCCAGCTACTGTTACCGGAATAAGTCACGGCATCAAATTCAAATTGAAAGTCTATGCTGTTAGTTGTGAGGCAATCGAATGTTCCCTGAACGGGTTTGTACTTTGTTGTAATAATCTTTCCTGCGTCTTCAGGAAGTTGAATCGTTCGCTCGACTATGCCATTGGTTAATTTTAATTCGGTTTTCGTCCAGGAAGCATAGGGCTGCGAAAAGCCGGTGGCGACGAATAACATGCATATTATAAGGGTATTTAATTTTTTGAATTTCATGTTATTTTAATTTATACGAAGTTTAAAGAACTTGTATGCTTCTTAATCTTTCACTTCAATTATTTCGCTACCCCTGGCAAATACAAGATTCTTTGTAAACTTTTTATCGTTGATCAACACGGTTCTAAACTTCACACCGGAAACATCATCCAGATAAAACACAGGTCTCACATCAGATTGACCGTACCTGAAAGAGATGTTATCAAAGCTGATACCCTTTGCATGCCTCACATAAAACCCGCTGCCAGGCAGTTTCAAACCAAACATCCGGTTCTCCGGATAGCTTTTTTCATTCTCCGTAATAACTACTGGAAATGTTTTCAACGAATCTGCTGTAACGCCTATGCGAAGCATGATAAGCATATTGAAAATCTTTACATCTTCAATAGGACTGTCTGTAACGCCTGCTATAACTGATGGAATGATGCTCACTCCTTCAGCGATTATATTTTGAATCCGGATATGCCTCATTATGGAAGGCTTTCCATCCGGATTCAAAAATCGTTTACCTACCCTTATAGTGATAGGGGTTATCACATCGGTCATGGTGATGTTGGAAAAATTAACGTTTTCAACTATTCCCCCGTCTACTCCCAGTATTACGATCCCTGTATTAACACTGGTGCCAATATTACCGGCGATGATTCCCGGTTTTACATTCCATTTTCTCAAAATATCCTGTGAAGGTCTTTTTACAACGCAGTTATTGATACTAATATTTTTGAAACCAGTGCGGGAGCCGGTTCCTAACTTTATACCATTACAATTAGATGAAACGATGCAATTGGTTACAACGATGTTCTCGCACATCTTACCGAGGTATTCGCTTTTAAAACATATTGCATCGTCTTCTGAATCAATCACGCAGTTGGCGATTGTTATATCCCTGCCATCCACGTCCATACCATCTGTGTTCCAGTTTACAAGACTCTTTACATAGATGCCATCCACCAATACCTTATCGCAGTTGGATATGGATATAGTAATCTGGGCGGAGTTGTATACGCTGATACCTTTCAGATAAACATTGGCACACCCGATGAACAGGATGTTCATTGGCTTACCGTTTTTGTTTTCTCCTAATTGAAAAGCCGGGCCTTCGCCGGCGCCTTTTATCATGCCTTCGCCGCTTATTCCTGTATTTTGAACTGTGTCTGCTATGATCAGCGCTTTTAAATAGTCAACATATTGTCCGTTGTGTATGATGGTGCCGTATTTCTTTGCATGCAATATATTATGTTCGGGATAGTTAGCAGGATCATAACTTCCCTGCAGCACTGAGCCGGGCAGCAGGTGCAGGTATACGTTAGATTTTAAAAATACGGTGCCGGTGAAATATTTGCCGGCAGGAACGATCACTTCACCTCCGCCTTTACTGTTACATTTGTCAATGGCAGCCTGAATGGCACTCGTGTTTATTACGGAACTGTCTGTAGTGGCGCCAAAGTCAACAACGTTATAAGTTTGCGCAATTGAGTACATATATGACAACAGGAAGAGAACAGAAATCATTGATTTTTCTTTCATAATCCTTATTTTAGTTTTGTTGAGCCATAAAGACACCAGGGCATGAAGTCACACAAAAAAGATTTAAAGAAAATCCGCAAAAGAAAATAAGACCTTTGTTTTCCTTCGTGCCTTTGTGGCCCTTTGCTCTTAATTCAAAGAATTGGTTATGCAATTATAATTTCCTGTTTCTGTTTTTCATCGAAAGTAACAGCGCTCCGCCGACAGCCAGCAATATGCCCGAAAATTCAATGCCGATAAACTTTCATTAAGAAATAACATTGCAAGTATGATGGTGATACCGGCTGCCATTTGCCGGCAATAGTGGTAACCGCAGACGCTTTACCTTTGGACCGGTAGGCGGCAAAGGTTGCAAGTACGCCAAATCCGTTCACCATATTCGCTATAGCTCCCAGGGAAACTTAAACTCATCGATCACATCTGCCATCTGATGCGTAAAGTTTTTTTCATCATGGATGGCCGTCTGTTGCACCGTCCCTCACCGGCCCTTCAAAATCATAATTGCTCCAGCGTTGTGTCTGTCTTACCCACAATAAAGATTTACCGCCCACCCGGTAACCGCGTATCCAGTCGAATGGCTTTTCCTGGATATAAGGATGCTCCGTATCTTTTACAAAAAAATGCATCGCATCTTCTTTGAATGCATAACAACGGCTCACCACCGGGTTGGCTTCATGTACCGCTAATAGTGGCTGTCCACGGTGTTGGAATTCCCAGGGAAGCATATTGGTAGCGGGATAATCTTTCAGGTGTTTTACATCCCTGCTCCTTTCAAGCACAAGCGTCTTGAATCCTTTTTCTGTAAACTCTTTAGCATCCCAGCCCCCGCTTATGCCTGAGCAGATTACGATTGAATCAAATATGTTGTTGGTATATACCATAAGGTGTATTAAGAAGCTTTTTTAACAGGTACACAACCATAATAATGACCGGGGATCAGTTCATAGACCTGCACTTTTGTCAAGTAAAACTTTGAACTGGTATAAGCCTGGATGGTAAGCTTTTTAACAGTAGCATAGAAATAGTCCAGCTCTGCATTGTCCGTCTTTTTATTGTCTAGTGTCAAGTCAATTAGATAATGTCGGATAGAGGCGTTTAAGCTTTATCCTTGCTTTCTCGTTAG
>CAXTDO010000602.1:0-4525 GCA_964242315.1 uncultured Flavihumibacter sp. | reverse complement strand
CCCTAAAGCTGGTGAAGATGTGGAGTGAAAGAATTGCAGGATCGGACGAAGATCAGCAGCAGTCTTCCTCTTTTGCTATCTACTGGTTTGAGAACAGGCTGCAACAGGCAGGTGCCGAGATAGACACGTTAATGAAACAATTCCGGTTAAGCGAAGCATTAAAAACCCTGTACTCGTTGATATGGGATGACTTCTGTAGCTGGTTCCTGGAATGGGTGAAGCCGGGATTTGAGTTACCAATATCATCAGAGGTTTATAATAAAACGTTGGAATTTTTTACTGCACTGATGCAGTTGCTGCATCCCTTTATGCCTTTTATTACCGAGGAAGTGTACCATTTGCTGGATGATAGAGAGGATGATTTGTGCGTGAGACAATTCGTGAAGGTTTTTTCCAAAGCCAAAGAAGATAAAGGAATAGAACTGACTAATGTCTCAATACAACTAATACAAAAACTAAGAGATTATAGAACAAAGAGAAATATAAAACCAAATGTAAGACTCTTTATTACTGCTATAAATACTCCATTTGAAAGTACCGATATTACTTCTAGAATTGGTAAACTCGTTAATGCTGAGTGCAAAATTACCATCAAAGGAATAGGCGCCAATTCAACAAAAGCTGATCTAATCATAGTAGACAACTATCAATTTGAAATTGATTTAGGTGAGTTCACTCATGCTTTTGAAAAAACAGTCAATGTAATGAGAAAACAAGAATTGAATAAGGAGCTTGAATATTTGAAAGGCTTTTTGATTTCGATTGACAAAAAACTGGATAACGAAAAGTTTGTTCAAAAGGCGAAACCAGAACTGGTAGAATTGGAAAGAAAGAAAAAAGCAGATACAGAAACAAACATTAAGCTGATTGAGGAGAGTTTGAAAAATTTTTAATGTGACTAGGCCATTCGTTTTTTGAATGAGGGAGACTAAAACCTACTAATAGGGTTCGACCTGTGAGGTTTCTAAAAACCTCACAGGTCTTGAGAGGAGGACACAGCCTGCATTTCAGACCTGTGAGGTTTTTAGAAACCTCACAGGTCGAACCCTGTGTTGAAGAGATGATGGCAAACCTCACCGCTGCAACAAATCCACTGGCAACACAAATTCAAACCGGTTAGAACCATATCCGCCAAACAGATCTCTATCCAGAAGGTGGCTGTACCTAAAGCCAATGCTAATTGGCAGTTGATTCCACCACTTCGTATCAAAAAAAACTTCGGTGCCGGTTGAACGGAAGCCGGCAGAATTTTTACGGGCATCCTGCACATAAGTGTTATCATAAAAGATATTGGCGCGTAACCGTAACAGGTACACGATATTGGCAAACCCCGCATCCGGGTAAGCTATCGGGAAATGGTAGTTAGCGCCCCACTTTGTCATCAGGTGAAAGCTTTCACCGGAATATCCTCTTGAGAAAGGAAAATTATTGGAAAAGCTTCTTTGGTTCAACGTATCCTTTTGTTGAAAGGCGGCATTTAAAACGAGGTTGTGGTTGATGGATAATCCGGGCAAATAAAGATAGCCGGAAACCAAAAACTGGTTGGCATCAAAATTTGAAATAGCTCTTTTATAATTTATGAGAAGAGATTGGGCAAAACGGGGATATATATGCTGTTTTGCCTGCTGAATCTGATTGTAGAAACTCAGGTAAGTATTCACATAGCTAAACGACTGATTGCCAAGCGTGTCTTTATATCCCCCTTTAAAATTTGGCTTGTTAAAAACATAATCGGCGCCCACATTCAGTCCCCTAAAATTCCTGCCCTTGTTTAATGTAAATGGGAGTTCGAAACCACCACGAAACTCGGCTTCATTCCAATAGATCCTGTTTCCATGATACAACCCCCGCCTATCAAAAGTGTAAGTTGCGCCGGCTCGCAAATAAGGAAACAACGCGCCATAAGTGGTACTAAAACCAATTTGTTTGTGCCGTTCGTTCCTGTTATAACTGAGAGACAATTTAGATTGCAGGGTGTTCAATACATTTTCACCTACCAGTGACAATGAATACAAAGGATCGTCTACCAACGGATGAACGCTGTGAAAATTCAGCAACCGGTAAGAGGCCGAATAGCCTGTTGCCGGCGACTCTTTCGAAGAAGCAAAATCACCCGCAGGGTTTTTATTGATGGAAGCAATTCCAAAATCAGGCAGCGGTGATGCGAAAGCTGTTGAAGGAATACTTTCCCATCTCATATCTCTTTTATTGGCCGATTGCAGTTGATAACCCACTGCAGTGAAGTTGCTCCACCACAATCTATCAGAACCAACAGCCGGTTGATAATTACCCAAATTGGATGAAGCACGTGAGCTTAAACGGAACAATTTATTTTCCAACAATGAGTATGCAAAAATGCGGTCAGTAGGGCCATATGAAGCGCTGAAATAAACAGTATCATTTTGAATAACAGGGAATCCGATTACATTAAATGAAGATGAAGTCAGGTAACGGGCAGTTCCATTTACACCGTCAATTAAAGCCAGCGACATTTGTCCGTCAGCATTTTTAACAGCGGTGATAACTTCCTTTGCGTTGTAAAATTTTGGATATGTATAAAATAATTTACCGGGATTGGGAACGGCTTTGATCAGCATACCATTACCTGCATCGAGGAATTGCAATTCACTGTTTCCTTTTTCATCTACATGAACGGCAACAATGGTGCTTCCATCATTGCTGATGTCGGGAGAAAAATATTTGGAATGTTTTGTGAGTGACCGCTGGCGACCGGTATGAATATCTAAAATATTTAATTCACTGTAATCCTTCCAGCCCCATCTGAGATCCGGATGATAAGATGCATACACAATGTTACCATTTCTGTACGAGAATTGATTGTCGAGCGAGTAGTCCCTTATCCTTAATTTCTTTTCCTTATAATTAGTTCGTATGATAAATGCAGGGATCTGCTTATAGGATGTTTTCATAAAAATGAGGGTACTATCATCAACAACAGCCGGAAACTCTTCGTCTGCAACAAAGTGCTTCTGTGTTATAGAAGGCTTATCAGGAGCCGTCTTAGCGGTATCACTCAATTTTCGAAAATAATCCAAAGCGTCTTTCCTGAAGACAGTATAATATTTTCCCGAATATTTTTTTACGGCTTTTTGAAAAGGATAAAACAACCGTTTGTAAGAGGCAGCATCCTGTGTAGTTTTTTTCCAGAATTCATTACCGTATTTTTCCCGGCCATAAGCTACCAGCATGTATCCGAGCCGGTAATGATCGGGTGTAAAATCTTTATATGACCCGTTACGCAATTTCATCCAGGAGTAATTTTTTCCTGCTTCCCATAAGGAGCGATAGTCGTTGTAAAAAAATGGCAGTCTCCCCCTGCCCTGCCTGCTTACATTGGTTTCATTATAAACGGCGTCGCCTTCATAAAACCAGTCGGGCACCACCAGGCTGTTTGCCAGCGCCTGGCCTTCTTCACCAAAAATTACCCTGAAAACTTTTGACAATCCTACATCAAAATTATTATTTTGCTGCACATGCCTGAACTCATGAATGGCCAGTTGCTCCGGCCAGGGAAGGCTTCCCAACGTAAAACTGTTTTGTGGCGGCATAAGGTAAAATTCGCTGCGGTACGGCCCCAGGGCCACATAAGCATTGGATTCAGTGGTTTGATTATGCAATACGATATCCACCTTGTGTAACTGGTTGCCTATTGATTGCTGTGTGGAAGTATTTAACTGCTGAACGATACCAGCCACCTGCCGGGCAACTGAATCAAGTCCTTTCGGAAAAATAACTCTTGCCGCCGGATTATTGATCTGGTCCCATTTAACTGAAGGCGGGTTTCCACCGAAGCGTTGCGCCAATAACGGCAGGGTTGTTATAAGAAGGAAAGCTGAGAAGAGGTATTTCATGATTGGAGGTATGAGCTTTGAGGTAAGCGGTAAAAAAATCATCTGGATTCATTTGGCAATTTATCTATTTTCATGATTCAATCAACTGTTATAATGAGTAATGATGTAGTTATTCGCAAGGCCGGCATTATGGAAATTGATACAATATTGAAGCTGGCAGAAACAGTATGGCCTGTTACCTATAAAGATATCCTGTCTGGTGAACAGATTGAATACATGATGAATTTGTTCTATAGTAAAGCTTCTTTAAGGGAACAATTCGATAAACATATTTTTATTATCGCTTACCTGGACGAAGAGCCGGTTGGCTTTGCTTCCTACTCTGTTGCCGCTGAAAGTGTTTATAAACTTCATAAACTTTATGTTCTTACCTCTGTTCAGGGGCGGGGGCTTGGGAAGGCCTTGATTGATTTCATTGTTACGGAGCTTCAACTTTCTGGTGGCACTGCTTTGGAGTTGAACGTTAATCGTAATAATAAAGCCAGAATGTTTTATGAAAAATTAGGGTTTGAAGTGCTTTGTGAAGAAGATAATGATATCGGGAATGGTTACTGGATGAATGATTATGTGATGCGGTTAACGGTTTAGTTGTTCATGTTTTTTTTAACCACGGAGGAAAAGCCGAGGTAGCACGGAGGTCCACGGAGGAAGCT
>CAXTDO010000601.1:0-4536 GCA_964242315.1 uncultured Flavihumibacter sp. | reverse complement strand
GGTTGATACGGAGCCGTAAGTAACCTTCCATAATTATTTGCCCGGCCAGGGTACCGGTAATCGTAGAGCTTTGTCCGGCGGCGATCAAAGCAATTGCAAAAAGAACAGGTGCCAGGCTGGTTCCAAGTAAAGGCGCCAGCAACCGGTGTGCATCTTTTATTTCTGCAACTTCTGTTCTGCCGCTTTTAAAAAATACGGTGGCTGCAAGCACAAGGATGGCGGCATTTACAAAAAACGCAAGGTTTAGGGCTATGGTGCTGTCAAGAAAATTCATTTTAAGTGCGTGACGTATTCCTGCTTCGTCGCGCTTTATTTTTCTCGTTTGTACCAGGGCAGAATGTAAGTACAAGTTGTGTGGCATAACAGTAGCGCCAATGATGCCAATGGCGATATAAAGAGCTTCGCTGTTCGGTATATATGGCACAAGTCCGGTAGCCACTTCGCGAAGATCAGGTTTTGCAAATATCATCTCAGCCAGGAAAGAAAAACCAATGATGGCAACAAGGCAAATAATAAAAGCTTCCATTTTACGCATGCCCAGTCGCTGCAGCAGCAATAAGAGAAGGGTGTCTAATACGGTAATGAGCACACCATATAGTAACGGTATTCCTGTCAGGAGGTGGATGCCAATAGCCATCCCCAGTACTTCCGCAAGGTCGGTAGCTGCTATGGCAATTTCTGCAAGTATATACAACGCAAAATTGATGTACTTCGGGTACACTTCACGATTAGCCTGGGCCAGGTCTCTTCCTCTTACAATGCCTAATCTAGCAGATAAACTTTGCAATAACAACGCCATAAGATTGCTCATTAGCAAAACCCATATCAATGTATACCCAAACTTGCTTCCACCGGCAAGATCGGTTGCCCAATTACCAGGATCCATGTAACCAACGCTTACAAGATAAGCGGGCCCGAAAAAGGCCAATATTTTTTTCAACTTGCCCGCATTCCTGGTAGTGTCAACGCTGCCGTGTACCTCGCTGAGTGATTCGTCTTTAAGAATTGTATTCATAATGTAAAGAAGTCTTTTGCTTATGGTTACATATAGGTATATTAGTATTCATATAATCTATGTGAACAGTTATTTTTTTTCGAGAGAAGATTCGTCATATTTAACAAAGAGATTTTTTGCCAGGTGATCACTGATTGTAAAAGCAGGTTGATTACGAAGTTTTATTTCCATGGAATTATCGAAGCTGAATTTTTTTTTCACCTCCAGTTTCGTTCCAATGCGAATATTTTTATGGTTTAGCAACTCCATGATATCCGATGTCTGGTCACCGATATTACTCACCATGCATATCGCATTTACAGGCAGGTCTGCTAGATTTATCTGCTTACTTACGGGCATACGGCCCTGTAAGTCCGGTATCGGATCTCCGTGTGGGTCTGTTTGCGGAAAGTCGAGAAATTCTTCCAATCTGTCTATAAGCTTTTTACTCGTAACATGTTCCAGTTCTTCCGCCATTTCGTGAACTTCCTCCCAACCGAAACCCAGCTTTTGTACCAGGAAGTACTCCCATAGCCGGTGTTTGCGGATAATTAAAATGGCCACCTTTCTTCCTTCTATAGTAAGCTTTACACCCTTATATTTTTCGTAATGCAATAATTTCTGCGCTTTAAGCTTCTTTAGCATATCAGTTACAGACGCAGCTTTTGTAAGCAGCGCCTGTGCAAGCGCATTGGTACTGACACTTGAATGCTCCTGCTGCAGATGAAAAATCGCTTTTAAATAATTTTCTTTACTTGCCGAATACTTCATACTTATATAAAGATACTATTTTTACTAACCTAAATTAAAATTTAGACTTACCTAAATATACAATTTAATGAGGAAATTTAAAAGTAATAAGTTGGTAACTTAATTTTATTTTTACTTTATCTAAAGGAGAACGAGACTTATGAAGAAAATTTTAATCTTTTTTTTGTTGCTTTTTTTAATAATCGGCTGCAAAAACAAAAAGACAAAGCTGGCAGATAACGATACGGTTGAGCTTACTGACTTCATTGAATTCTTTCCCGAAATAAGTCTGCCGCTGCAGATAGATGATAGTGCACTCCATAGAAAAGAGATTGACTCCTCCACGATAGGATATAAAATTTTTACCCAGTTTATACCAGACAGTGTGCTTACCAGCCAGTTTGGAAAAGAATCGAAGCTGAAGATTTATCCATTAGGCAGGGTATCTATAAAGAAATTCGAAACGTACCTTTTTTTGAAAGCAGTAAGCGCATCACAGAAAACGGTTTTTGTGATTGCTTTCAACAATGATAATAAATTTATTGCCGGAATGCCGTTAGTGTCAGCAGATAAAGATCCTTCAACTTTGCAAACGGGGTTAATGGATAAAAAGTACACAGTAACTCAAACAATACAAAAGAAAAAACCGAACGGCGAATTTAGCGAGGTTAAATATGTTTATATATTAAATGCTGAAGCCCGTACTTTTAGTTTAATAATGACCGATCAGGGTGTCGCTGAACAGGAAAGAGAAATTATAAATCCAATTGATACGCTGGCCCATAAAAATAAATTTTCAGGAGACTATATTAAAGACAAACGTAATTACGTTTCAATACGCGATGGAAAGAAACCGTTAGATTTTTTATTTTTTATTCACTTTGAAAAAGACAACGGCGAGTGCGCAGGTGAATTAAAAGGCGAAGCGTCTATGCATGGCATAAAAACTGCATTGTATCGTGCTATTGGCAATCCGTGTGTGCTTGAGTTTACACTCAATGGTGGCACCGTGTCTTTAAAAGAACAGCAGGCTTGTGGTTCTTACCGGGATATTAAGTGTTTTTTTGACGGTTCTTATGTAAAAAAGAAAGAAGTTAAACCAAAAGTACTTCCGAAGAAAAAAGGTACTATTAAGTTGTAAGTAAATACTCTTAATATATTGATATCTCATTTACTGTCAGGCAAACTTAATCAACTATATTACGCCCTCTTTTAAAAACAAAGCAATAAACCAATATGAGCTTCAGAAATTTCAAGATCCCTTACCCTACAGATGACCGCTATTCAAAGAAAGTGGCTTATTTTTCAATGGAATTTGCGGTACATCAGCCATTAAAAATTTATAGCGGCGGCCTGGGCTTTTTGTCCGGTTCACATTTACGCAGTGCTTACGAATTGAGGCAGAACATGATTGGTATAGGGATATTGTGGAAGTATGGCTATTATGATCAGGCACGTAACCAGGATCAGACATTACAGGTTACATGGATGGAAAAACAATATAGCTTTCTTGAGGATACCGGAATAAAGTTTCAGGTTAACATTCACGAACATGCAGTATGGGTTAAAGTATATTACCTTAATCCGGAAACTTTTAAAAGTGCACCTCTATTTTTACTAAGTACCGACCTGCCCGAAAATGATTACGTTTCACAAACCATCACACATCGCTTGTATGATGCAAATGTTGCTACAAAAGTAGCCCAGTTTATTTTGCTGGGAGTAGGAGGTGCGAAGTTATTGGATGAAATGGGTTACTTACCGGAAGTATATCACTTAAATGAGGCGCATGCTATCAGCGCAGGATTTTACCTGTATAGAAAATTTGGAAACATTGAAGAGGTTAGGAAACGGCTTGTGTTCACTACCCACACTCCGGAGGAAGCCGGCAATGAAAAGCATGATATTTATCTATGTCATAAGATGAGTTATTTCTGTGGCTTATCGTTAGATGAAGTGAGAGAAATCACCGGTATTACAGACGATCAGTTCAATCATTCATTGGTAGCGCTTCGTTTTGCAAGACTTGCCAATGGTGTTTCGCAATTGCATGGAAAAGTATCCAGGGCAATGTGGAGCAGGTACGATAATATTTGTCCGATTATTTCCATCACCAATGCGCAAAACTGGAGATACTGGGCCGACAAACAGTTGTACAAAAGCATGGAAGAACAAAATGATTTTGCGTGGGACGATCGAAAGAAGCATCTTAAGAAAAGGGCTTTTGAAATTGTTGTAGACCAGACCGGCAAACTGTTTGACCCAAATGTTTTTACAGTTGTTTGGGCAAGGCGCTTTGCCGGCTACAAACGTGCGGAATTAATAACAAGAGACATCGAGCGTTTTAGCAGATTAACCAATAGCACGAAATATCCTGTTCAATTTATATGGGCCGGTAAACCGTACCCGATGGATTACCCGGCCATTAACGATTTTAATCATCTTGTACACTTAAGCAAAGGATATAAGAATGTTGCCGTTGTTGTGGGATATGAAATGTCGTTATCCAAACGGTTAAAGCAGGGTGCCGATTGCTGGCTTAATAATCCAAGGGTGCCAAGGGAAGCATCCGGTACAAGCGGAATGACCGCCGCTATGAACGGCGCGGTTAATTTTTCTACCGATGATGGATGGATCCCCGAATTTATTAACCAGGGCAACAATGGATTTGTAGTGCCACAGGTTGATTATAACAATCTCCATGTTCAACAGCAGGATGAATACGATCTCAATAAGATGTATGAAATGCTGGAAGAGCAGATACTTCCTTTGTATTATGATAACTACGACAC
>CAXTDO010000600.1:0-4552 GCA_964242315.1 uncultured Flavihumibacter sp. | reverse complement strand
TGTTACAGGCTCACGAAAATGAAAGAATCTTTTATTGGAATTAAAATTTGTACGAGTACAGTTTAAAAAAATATATTTTAAAAATTCTGATTTATCGGGTTGAGCAGGAACAGGATAATAAATTGTTAACAGATCTGTTTTATTTAAATCAGGCATATTGTTTTTTACAGTATTTCGTGTTTCACATTATAAATCTAAAACAACATTACTATGTCAAACAACAGAAATAGCAATCAAAGAAATTCCAATCAGGATTGGAATAATGATTATGACCAAAACCGTAACAGGAACTTTAACAGCAACGACCGTAATGAGAACGATGATCGCAATGATCAGAATTTTGGTAGCGGCAGGAACTTCAATAATCAGAACGACAGGGGAAATTATGGTTTTGATTCCCACAATAACAATCAAAGACAGGATTTTCAACGAAACGACAGTTGGAATAACGATGATAATTACAACAGTTCCTATGGCGGTGACAGGGGACAAAGCCGTGGAAGAAGCGATAGCTGGGAGTCTGGAAAGAATTATGGCAACTATAATAGGGGTAACGATTTTGGTGGCAATCGTGGTTCAAGGTCTAATTCCGGAAGTAGCGGTTTTGGTGGCTTCGATAATAATGATAGAAACCGCAACCAGAATCAGGACCGTGGCTGGTGGGACAAAACCCGTGATGAAGTATCGTCATGGTTTGGCGATGATGATGCCGACCGCCGCCGCCGACAGGATGACAACCAATCACAACAGCAGGGCTTACATAGGGGAAAAGGACCTAAAGGCTACACCCGCTCCGACGAAAGGATAAAAGAAGACATTAATGATCGTTTAAGTGATGACCATCATATTGATGCCAGCGAGATAAACGTTGATGTCTCAAACGGAGAGGTGGTGTTAACCGGCTCTGTAGACAATCGCCAGTCCAAGCGCCATGCGGAAGATTTGGCAGAAGCCATTTCAGGCGTTAAAAATGTAGAGAATAAAATACGAGTAGGTAATCAAAGCAGCAATACTGCATCAAACACAAACACCAGTTCCGGCATTAAAAGTGGTACCAGTGCTGCCAGCACAGGAAGTCTTGAATCGAGGAAGAGCTAAATATTTTTTGTGATGATTTTAAAAGACGTTCCGTAAAGCGGAACGTCTTTTTTATATTCCGTTGGTTCAATACTATCCAAAATTTTACAAATAACAAGGTTATAAAATGCAGCGCTTTATAAAAAAAGTGAACATTATATAAAAAATATCGACAAAATTCTGTAAATAATTTCCAATCCTGTGAATCCTGTATCAAGTTATGGCGGCACACTTTTTTATAATATCTTAGTTTTTTAAACTAAACGATAATAAGCTATGGAACAACATAATAAGTATGCATTGATAACCGGGGCAACATCTGGAATAGGTCTTGAACTGGCAAGGCTTTTTGCAAAGGATGGTTATAACTTAGTGATCGTATCCCGTAATCAGTCTAACCTCGAAAAAACCGCCAGTGAATTAAAGAGTCACAACATTGAGGTGGTTATCATTTCTAAGGATCTTTTTAAACCGGAAAGTTCATTCGAGCTATATCAGGAAGTTAAAGCAAAAGGCATTCAAATTGACGTTCTTGTAAATGACGCAGGCCAGGGAGTTTATGGTGAATTTGCAGATACCGATATTGATCGTGAGATTGATATTATTCAATTAAATATTACCTCATTGGTAGTTCTTACCAAGCAGTTTTTAAAAGATATGATCTCCCGGGGCAGTGGTAAAATCTTAAATCTTTCCTCTATTGCTTCAAAAATACCCGGCCCTTATCAGTCCGTATATCATGGTACGAAAGCCTTTGTGCAATCTTTTACAGAGGCGGTGAGAAGTGAAGTTAAAGATAAAGGAATTGTTATAACAGCCTTGTTACCCGGTGTTACTGATACCGACTTCTTCAATAAAGCCGATATGCTGGATTCAAAAGCGGTTCAGGGTAAGATGGCCGATCCGGCTGATGTTGCTAAAGATGGTTACAAAGCGCTGATGAGTGATGATGATATGGTTGTATCAGGCATAATGAATAAAGTGCAGGTGGCCATGGCTAATTTAACGCCTGATAGCCTTGCAGCAGACCAAACGAAGAAAAAGCAGGAACCGGCAGAATAGTTAGTGTAGTGTCAATTGCTTTCAGCTATCAGCCTTCAGGTATCAGCAGATAAAACATAATAAGCTGTACCTGATAGATAATTGCTGATAGCTTAGTCGTCAACAATTTACGTGTGTTATGACATAGTAAATGCGATCCACGGAACTCACAATTTAATTAAGTAAACATTCAATATTATATTATGAAAGCAGCAGTTATTCACGGACCAAAGAGCGTAAAATACGATACGGTAGATGATCCTAAAATTAAAGAACAACGCGACATTATTCTTAAAGTGACAGCTACGGCCATATGTGGTTCGGATCTTCATATTTACTCAGGTGGTATTCCTCAGCCGCGTCCGATGGTATTGGGTCATGAATTTATGGGCATAGTTGAGGAAGCAGGTAGTGAGGTTAAAAATTTAAAGCGTGGTGACCGAGTAGTAGTGCCGTTTCCGGTAGCATGCGGTACCTGCTTTTTTTGTAATCACGACCTTCCCGGTCATTGTGAAAACAGTAACCCTGAAAATTACGGTCCGGAAGGTGGTTTGCTGACCGAGAAAGGGGGTGCTTTATTTGGCTATACAGATTTATATGGAGGATATGATGGCGGGCAGGCGCAGTATGTTCGTGTGCCCTATGCAGATTACGGTCCCCGCATTGTTCCCGATAATTTAAGTGATGAGCAGGTATTGTTCCTTACAGACATTTTTCCTACGGGTTATACCGGAATTGATTGGGGAGAAGTAAAAGGAGGTGAGTCGGTTGCAATTTTCGGTGCAGGTCCGGTAGGTATTATGGCTGCAAAAAGCGCCTGGCTTCGTGGTGCCGCGAGAGTGGTGATTGTAGACACACTGCAATACCGTCTTGATAAAGCTAAAGCCACTTCAAATTGTGAAACTATTTTGTGGGAAGACGGGGCAAAGCAGGTGGTAGAACAAATTAGAGAAATGACGGAGGGCAGGGGAGCAGATGTATGCGTGGAAGCAGTAGGTTTTGAGCCGGACAGGAGTTTACTGGACAGAGCAAAGGCAGTGATTAACCTGGAAAAAGGATCTCCAAAAGTTTTGGAGGCTTGTATGAGTGCTGTGCGCAGAGGAGGTATTGTTTCAGTGCTAGGTGTTTACCCTTCCCTATATGATAATTTTCCTATCAGTCAGTTTTTTGACAAAGGAATTATTATGAAAGGCGGTCAGGCTCCTGCTCATAAACATATAGATAAGTTATTGGAGTATGTTGTAAATGGTAAAGTTAAACTAGATGATATCATAACGCATCGCTTACCGTTATCTCAGATTGCCCATGGCTATGAAATTTTTAAGAATAAGGAAGAAGATTGTGTGAAGGTAGTGTTAGATCCCTGGAGCTAATATCTGTAAATTGCTATCAGCCGTCAGCGGTCAGCAATCAGGAGAAAGCTTTTTAGGTTTGATCTGCTGATATCTGATAGCTGACCGCTGATAGCAAATGCCTTATTTCTTTTATTAGTTACCCTTCAGTTTTTATATACACAAACCTATCAGAGCCTTCGCTTTCTTGCTGATACACATAAAAATGTCCCTGAGGAAGGCCACTTCGCTGCTCATTCACTCTTACATCAGTTACTATATCCTTCTTTTCGGCGCTGTGAATACGTAAGATTTTTTCATCTTCTCTTGCTGTATATGTCTGACCGTCTAATTCGCCGCCTATTAAATGAATGCTTACATTTTTCATGAATCTAAAATAAAGTTTTTTGTTGAATCACCCGTTAATTCGCGTTGATGCTTCTTATAATATCGTTTTAACATCCAACAGTCAATCTGCGTTGGCACAGTTTTTAATATTATATAAACAAATGATTAACAAAGAATTAATAGGTGATATAAAAGAAGGTTTAATACGTAGGAGGGAAACCATTGCTGTAGCCGAAAGTGTTACAGCCGGCTTACTGCAATCTGCAATGGCTAGTTGTGAGCAAGCAAGCCGCTTTTTTCAGGGAGGAATAACCGTATATAATCTTGGACAAAAATGCCGTCACCTCGATATAGATCCTATTCATGGGATGGATTGCAATTGTGTTTCTGAAAAAGTTGCAAGAGAAATGGCTGTAAACGTTTGTAAATTATTTACCAGCAACTGGGGCATTGGCATTACCGGGTATGCTACTCCGGTGCCGGAATCTGATAATAAGCTTTTTGCTTATTTCGCCATTTCGTATAATGGGCACGTAAAGCATTGTGAAAAGATAGATGCTGCCGTTGATGATCCACATGAAGTGCAGATGTGGTATATTGAAAAAATTGTTGAAGCGTTGGCCAATCTATCCGACCGACATGATCACAAATCAAATCCGCAACCGGTGCTGGTGTAAAAAGCTTCTGCTCAAATTGTAATCGGCTACCAGGAGGTAATTGATTAAATTTTAGTGGCTTATTCTTAAGTATTTATA
>CAXTDO010000599.1:0-4554 GCA_964242315.1 uncultured Flavihumibacter sp. | reverse complement strand
GTCATACACTAATACCTTATCGCCACCCCATGATGAAATGTACAGTTCTTTTTTGTCGGGAGAAAGCAGACATGCGTATCCTTCCTTGCCAATCGGAAGTTGTTGAATGATGCTTTTGTCGGCAAGGTTCACCACATACAATGCATTGTTTTCTTTGGTAACAATGTACAGGACCATCTTTTGATCATCAATCTGAATACCTGTGGGTGAAATTTGCTCCGGCCATTTTTTACCCAGGATAATGCTGTCTTTCAACTGCAGCTTGTTGTTGATGACGGCGTATTTGAATATCCAGTTATCATTTCCACCGGAAGCGTATAAAAACTTTTCATCTTTGCTGAATACCAGTCCGTACCACGATTTGGGAATGATAACATCATGAAGCACTTTTTCCGTTTTAGGATCAATTAATTGCAGGCTTTGGATGCTTTGGCCGTTATTAGTTACGGCCATGTATTTTTTTGTGGAGGAAACGGCGATATTTAAAGGAAGATCTCCCAGGGCAAAAGAACGTCCGGCAGGAGAGAGGTGCCAGCCGTTGGGTAGCCTCACCCTGTCTTTTGACAACTGGCTTTCGAGGGAAATTGTTTGGTTTTGCGATAAAGCCACTGTTGCTATCAAATTATAAACTACAAACTGGATATATCTTTTCATAATAAGTGTAAGTTACCAATCATGTAAATATTTTTAATAGGTAATTTTCTATAAAAGAATGCTACAATTTATCGTCTTTTGGTATCTTCCCGCAACAATTAATTATTAAATCTTAATGATTTATGAAAAGCTTTTTCCTCTTTACCACCGCGATTATTTTTTCGATCAGCGGCATTGCACAAATCAGCCCTCTGTGGCTCAGGTACCCGGCAATTTCACCGGATGGTAAAACAATTGCCTTCGGCTACAAGGGCGATATTTACCGTGTGGAAGCCACAGGGGGCATCGCTGCTCCGCTTACCATTCATGAGGCACACGATATGATGCCCGTATGGAGCCATGATGGCAAGTACATTGCTTTTGCAAGCGACCGCTATGGCAACTTCGACGTGTTTGTAATGCCTGCTGCAGGCGGTTCACCTGTAAGGATCACTTATAACAGCGCCGCTGATTATCCTTATGATTTTTCTGTAGACGACAAGAAAGTAATCTTTGGAAGTGCACGCGGTGTTGAAGCCAGTAACATACGATTTTATAGTCCCCGTTTGTTCCAAAACCTTTACAGCGTTAACCTTACCGGCGGGCGGCCTGTACTTATTTCCGGAGCGGGAATTGAAGATGCACATTAT
Organism: uncultured Flavihumibacter sp.; assembly: GCA_964242315.1. Lineage (GTDB taxonomy): Bacteria > Bacteroidota > Bacteroidia > Chitinophagales > Chitinophagaceae > JADCRZ01. The sequence continues at coordinate 3,271 of CAXTDO010000599.1, read as the reverse complement.
AACGGCAAGGGAACCCAGATCGTTTTTCAGGATAGAAAAGGCTATGAAGATCCATGGCGCAAGCATCATACGTCTTCTGTTACCCGTGATATCTGGGTGATGGATGTTAAAAACAATAAATATACTAAGCTGAGTGATTTTTCAGGTGAAGACCGTGAACCCACATGGAGCAGCGATGATCAGTCGGTGTATTATCTCAGTGAGAAGAACGGCAATCAAAATCTTTATAAAACCACCCTTCAGTCAAAGAGCGAGCGTCAGTTAACGGAATTTAAAAATAATCCCGTTCGTCATTTAAGTATCAGTAAAGACAATACGCTTTGCTTTACCAATGACGGCGAAATTTATACGTTAAAAGAAGGCGGCCAGCCTGCAAAGGTTGCCATAAAAATTTACAATGATGGCAGGCAGGGCGCGGAAAGAAACATGACCGTCAACGGAAATGTAAATGAATTTAAACTATCTCCCAACGGAAAAGAGATTGCCTTTGTAAGCCGTGGTGAAATTTTTGTAACCAGCGCAGAAGGCGCGCTCACCAAGCGTATCACCAACACACCTCAACAGGAGCGCATGATTCAATGGGCTCCCGACGGCAGAACACTTTATTACGCTGCCGAACGGGATGATAGCTGGGACATCTACAAAACCACTATAAGTCGTGCTGAAGAACCTTATTTTTATGCGTCTACTGTTGTAAATGAAAGTCCTGTCATCGCCACCAAAGCAGAAGAATTTCTTCCAAAGATATCACCCGATGGTAAAGAAATTGCTTACCTGGAAAACAGGAATATTTTGAAAGTGTTTAATATTGGCACCAGGCAATCCAGAACATTAATTCCTGCCGGCCGCAACTTTAGTTATGCTGATGGTGACCTTGATTTTAACTGGAGTCCCGATGGTAAATGGGTGTTGGCCGATGATGATTATTTTGGCTTTGGCAGCAGTCATGCAGCACTGATAAAGGCCGATGGAACCGGGGAGGCGCTTCATCCCATCAACAGCGGTTTCGGAGAAGATAACCTGAAATGGGCAGTGGATGGCAAGGTAATGACCTGGACCAATGGCCGTGAAGGACGTAAATCGCTTGCCAACCAGGGTAGCCGCGAAGTGGATATCTACGGCGTATTCTTCGACCAGCAAACCTATGATCGTTATAAACTAACAAAAGAAGAATATGCACTCCTGCTTGAAAAAGAAGAGAAGGAAAAGAACGAAAAAAAGTTACAGGGAGCAGATACTACCAAAACGTCGAAAGCAGCCATAAAAAAGATAGGTGAAAAAAGAGATTCCGCTATAAAACAATGGGGACCTGATTTCGAAAATCTTGATGACAGAAAGTTGAGATTGACCATCAACAGCGCCTCTATCAGTGATTACGCAGTTACACCTGACGGAAGTAAAATCTATTACCTGGCATCTTTCGAGAAAGGCTTTGACCTGTGGGTAACGGAGCCGCGCACAAGGGAAACAAAAATTCTTGCCAAGCTCGGAGGCTCCCCAAGCGGAATACAAATGAGTAAAGACGGTAAAACAGTATTTGTAACCAACAACGGCAGCCTGGTAAAAGTTGACGAGGCAGGTAAGCAATCATCGCTTGCCATAACAAGTGAAATGGTGCTGAACCCGGCTGCAGAAAGATCTTACATTTTTAATCATGCATGGCGACAGGTGAAAGAGAAATTTTATGATCCGAAGCTACATGGCGTTAACTGGGAGATGTACAAAGAAACCTATGCCAGGTTCCTGCCTCATATTGCCGATAATTATGACTTCCAGGAATTACTGAGCGAAATGCTGGGCGAGCTTAACGGCTCGCATACAGGCGGCCGTTACTCACCTGTAGTACCCAATGCAGATGCTACCGCAGCACTGGGATTATTATATGATGAAACATATACCGGTAAGGGATTAAAAGTAACGGAAGTGATTGCCGGCGGACCGGTAGACCGCGCTGCCAGCAAAATAAAAGCCGGCAACATAATTGAGAAGATTGATGGCGAAGAAATAGGTGATACTGCCGACTGGGCGCTGTTGCTGAACAGAAAAGTGAACAAAAACACTTTGCTTACGGTGTTTGATCCCGCAAACAATACAAGGTTAGATCAGATAGTCAAGCCAATCAGTTTTGGTGAGGAAAGCACGCTTATGTATAAGCGTTGGGTTAACAAAATGCGTGACATGACAGACAAGTTAAGCAGCGGTAGAGTAGGTTATGTGCATGTTCAGGCTATGAATGATGGCAGCTATAGAACCGTTGTTGATGAGGTGATGGGTAAGAACAGGGATAAAGATGCTATTATAGTAGACACGCGCTTTAACGGCGGCGGATGGTTGCACAACGATCTGAACACTTTTTTAAGTGGCACCACCTATATGTCGTACGCACCGCAGGGCAATCGTGTAAAAAGCACAGAGCCGATGGATCGCTGGCAGAAACCAAGCTGCGTGCTGATGAGTGAAGGCAATTACAGCGACGCTTTTATGTTCCCTTACATATATAAATCAAACAACATAGGAAAAACAATCGGGATGCCTGTTCCCGGTACAGGAACGGCGGTATGGTGGGAAACTCAGATCGATCCCACAATTGTTTTCGGCATACCCATGGTGGCCTCTATCGGCAAGGAAAACAGGCCCACCGAAAATCTTCAACTGGAGCCGGATATTAAAGTTCCATTGGCTTACGAAGACCTGTTACACGGCAAAGACACACAGCTCGAGGCTGCTGTTAAGGAGATGCTGAAGGAAATAAGCGATAAGAAGCCTTTAAAAGTTTTTTAACCGCAGGTTTGAACCATGATTTACCTGATGAAAGGATTATCCTGATCATGAAGCTTTTATCAATTCAATCCTTTCATCATGTAAATCATGGTTCAGACCTTCTGTGGCTAAAAAATTAATACATCAGGTAACTACGAAAAAAAGCTTAAAATAAAATACAACATTGTTTCCTTTTTCCCGTTGAAAGTAAGCACGATGTCCTTGCCGACACTTCCATTATCACTTGCTTAACCTCCATTTATGGGAAACATATTGTTTGTATTCAACGAAAAAAACCAGCATACGCTGTCAGAAGTGTTGCCTATCGTAAAGTCATGTTCTTCCGGTTTACATGGCATCTTTTTAAAACATGGCGCCTTATCTGCTGAATTTCAGTATCCTTTTTTAAACGAGCTTTGTCCGGCGAAGCATTCACATGATGAAGACAAGATTGAACAACAAAAAACGGAGTGCCTGTGTCAAAACATTTCGGTAGTAAAAAAGGCATGTG
>CAXTDO010000598.1:0-4563 GCA_964242315.1 uncultured Flavihumibacter sp. | reverse complement strand
CTCCTTCCAGCTCACCTTTGGGAACCAGTGCCGCAACTGAGTCAATCACCACTACATCAATTGCGCCGGAGAGAATCAACCGATCGGCTATTTCCAAACCCTGTTCTCCATAATCCGGCTGAGAGATGAGGAGGTTATCTACATCCACACCTAATTTACGGGCATAGGCACTATCAAATGCATGCTCTGCATCAATAATCGCACACATGCCTCCTTTCTTTTGCGCTTCTGCAATAACATGAATGGCAAGAGTTGTTTTACCTGAAGATTCCGGGCCGTAAATTTCTACCACCCTTCCCTTTGGTAACCCTCCGATTCCCAGCGCTACATCCAGGCCAATGGAACCGGTTGAAATAACTTCCTGGGGATCCTGCGAGCGCTCGTTCATCATCATGACACTTCCCTTACCAAAATCTTTATCGATTTTATCAATCGTAAGTTTTAATGCCTTGAGTTTTTCTGCATTTGACATAGCTATAATATTTATCAATTATTAATGTACAAAGTTAGTAGCTTTTATGCATACATGCTAATAATTTTAGCAACTTTTAGCTAATAATTTGCGCAAATTCTGTTAATAGATTGTACCAATTATAAGCTGCAAGTTTATAGCTATTTTATCATGTATTTTTAATAGCCTGCTACTTTGCCTAACTAAAACTAGAGAGAAAATAATAAGGGTTTACCGCTAAAGCACCCTTTTTAATCAAGATTCTATTTTTCAAAAATACCGGAATTTTTGTACATAGATTCTTATAAATGCTTAATTACCGGGTTTTAATAATTGATATTAGTAAAAACTAAATACCGACAACCGTAATAATTTCAATAACATTTACGCAGATGTACTGTAAATATCAACGCTGTTCCATTATATTTACTTTTACAAAGCCTTTTAACAGTAAGTGTAATCATTTAGTAAACCCTGATTGCTTAAAGTTGTTCATCTAAGGTAGAAATACTATGTTTAATTTTATATTATTCGGCCCGCCAGGTAGCGGAAAAGGTACTCAATCTGAGAAATTGACAGGTAAATATGGTTTGAAGCATCTTTCAACAGGTGATCTGCTGCGCAGTGAAATTCAAAAACAAACATTGCTGGGACTGGAAGCTAAAAAAATTATGGATAAGGGAGAACTTGTTCCGGATGAAGTAGTAATAGGTATGATCAGCATGGCGTTAAAAGCCTATAGCGACAGCAACGGATTTTTATTTGATGGCTTCCCCAGAACAGCAGCTCAGGCAATAGCCCTGGATGCATTGTTATTGCAGCATCAAACCTCCATTAACGTAGTGCTGGCACTAAAAGTGAGCGAAGAAGAACTGGTAAAACGACTCCTGCACCGCGGCATTACCTCCGGACGCACAGATGATTTGAACGAAGAAGTAGTGAGGGCACGCATTACAGAATATCATAAAAAAACATCCATAGTAGCCGATTATTATGATCAATTTGGAAAAGTAATTTATGTAAAAGGTGAAGGTAGTGTGGATGACATTTTTAATAACCTGATACACGAAATTGATAAACGCATGACCAAAGTGGTGTAACAGCTATCAGCCGTCAGCTATCAGGTATCAGGTATTAATGATTAATTATGAGTCATACCCACAATTCAACATTAATAATTCATCATTAATCATTAATAACTGGTTTCATTGCCTAATTTTGCTGTTTAACTACTCCTGATGACGATTCATAAAGAAGGCTTCAAAACGATTGCAATCTGTTTTATAACATTTGCAGTTCTTAACCTGATTTCATTTAATTATATCAGTTTTTCGGCTCCGTTAATCAGTTGGTTGATCTTCATCGTAACGTTCGTTCTGCTGTTATTTGTTATTTCTTTTTTCAGAATTCCCAAGCGTACATTAATGATAGATGGAGGGAAAATTATTTCTCCATGTGATGGCAAAGTGGTTGTTATTGAAAATATATTCGACGACGAATATTTTAAAGAAAAGCGGCTTCAGATCTCCATTTTTATGAGTCCTGCCAATGTTCATGTAAACCGCAACGCGGTAAGCGGGCAGGTGGTATATAGTAAATATCATAAAGGAAAATACCTGGTGGCGTGGCATCCCAAGTCATCAACGGAAAACGAAAGGCACAGTGTTGTAATAAAGAATGACGGGGGCGAGTTTATGATTAAACAGATTGCCGGCGCCGTAGCAAAACGCATTGTAAATTACCTGCAGGTAGGCCAACAGGTAGAACAGGCTGCCGAAATGGGGTTTATTAAATTCGGAAGCCGGGTAGATTTGCTTTTACCCGTTGGCACAAAAGTTCTTGTTGAACTGAACCAGGTAGTTAAAGGCGGCTTAACAGTAATAGCTTCTTTATAAAAACGATTATATTATTCGAGTACAGACCTGATTTAAAAAATGCGCTCCAGCTCTCTTAAAGAATACACTGTATAAGTGGGCTGAATAAACGGAACAGGCTCCAGATTAAGGTGATTTACATAAATCTGGTCAATCCCCGCATTTATAGCTCCCTGTATATCTGCTTCTATACTATCGCCAATCATAATGCACTCGTGACACTGAGACTTTGTCTTCATGAAAGCGTAGTCAAAAATTCCTTTATGCGGTTTAAGGCTGTTACTGCCTTCAGAAGTAATTACTTCAATGAAAAATTTATCAAGTCCTGAATTTCTCAATTTATGATGCTGCGTGGCTTCAAATCCGTTGGTGATAAGATGAAGCTGATAATTTTTGCTGGTAAGAAATTGCAGTATTTCTATAGTGTAAGGAAACAGGGTGCTGCGAAAGGGTAAAAGTTGAAGGAACTGATCACCCATTGACCTTGCGAGGCTTTCATCGCTGATTTTAAAATCAATCAGTGTAAGCCACATACGTTTCCATCTCAGTTCATCCACTTTAATAGAGCCGTTCCGGTAGCGGGCCCAGAGTTTGTCGTTATTAACCAGGTAATTTTTGAAAAAAAGCTCGAAATTATCGACACCCTTTTGTTCCAGTTCAAAAGTATGATACAGCTCATAAAGCGTTAAACGGCTGTTAGCATCAAAGTCCCATAAAGTGTGATCAAGGTCAAAAAACAGGTGTTTGTATTTCATGTATCAGGTATGAGGTATCAGGTATCAGGTATGAGGAGAACAGAAGCTTCAAACAAAGATAAAATGTTTTTGTTGTAGGCGTTTGACTATCGGTTATTTCATTAGAACTATGCTGACAGCCGACAGCACACTCGTATAATTCAAACAAGCATATGAATGTTATCATTACCGGAGCCAGCAAAGGAATGGGAAAGGCAATCGCTGAAAAGTTTGCGGCTAACAATCACAACCTTGTTCTTTGTGCCCGGAACGAAGTGCAATTGTATAAAACGATTGAGGAATTGTTATTAAAATATCCGCGTTCTATAATTAAATCTTTAGCGATAGACTTAAGTGAAACAGCCGCTACAAAACATTTCGGAGCCTGGGCGCAGGAGCAGGTTGGAAAAATGCCCGGGGAAAAGGTGGATGTTTTGGTAAACAATGCCGGTCAGTTTATGCCGGGAAGCATATATAATGAAGACGAAGGCATACTTGAAAGTATGATTGCTGTGAACCTTTTTAGCGCTTACCATCTAACCAGGGCATTATTACCCCGGATGATGGAAAATAAAAACGGACATATATTCAATATCTGCTCTATCGCCTCTTTAAACGCTTATAAAAATGGTGGTGCATACAGCATCAGCAAATTTGCGTTGCTGGGTTTTTCTAAAAATTTACGGGAAGAAATGAAGCCTCATGGCATTAAAGTAACCGCGGTACTGCCCGGAGCCGTATATACCGACTCCTGGAGTGGAAGTGATATCCAGCCTCAGCGTATTATGGAATCGGAAGATATTGCCACACTCGTTTATGCTGCGGCATGCCTATCTCCACAGGCTGTTGTAGAAGATATTATTGTAAGGCCGCAGTTGGGGGATTTGTAGGTTTGAGGTATAGGGTATAACCCCGAAGGGGGTGTCATGATTATAGTAACAGATAAACACAAAAAGCGAACCCTGAAAGGGTGACATATAACGTCTTAACAGAAAGAATCATGTCACCCCTTTGGGGTTCTGTTCCGATTACTATTAGATTGCTATAATCATGTCACCCCTTCGGGGTTAGAGGTTACTGTCATGAATTTATATTTAACTGACATTTAAACGGTGTAAAAGACAGCAAATTCTATATTTGTATTGAGGTAATTATCGGAAGCGCTTATGTTTAAAAATTCTAATGCTGCCGCAAGGTATTTGCAGTATTCTTTATTAATTGTTATTGCGATAGTGTTTACCAGTGTTACCATGGCACAGGTAAAGTTTTCGACTGTTGTGAATGAAAAGCAACCTGGAATTAATGATTACATCCAGGTAGAATATACCATTGAGAATGCAAAGTCTGTAGAAAAAATAGATCCTCCTTCTTTTAACAATTTACGGTTGATCCAGGGACCGATGCAATCTAACGGAATGACCTATGTAAATGGAGTGATGTCTCAGTACAAGTCTATCTCCTTTATTTTACAACCACTTACCAAAGGCAAGATCGTGATTCCGGG
>CAXTDO010000597.1:1038-4567 GCA_964242315.1 uncultured Flavihumibacter sp. | reverse complement strand
TGGAACAAATGCAGCAGGCTCAGCAAAAATTGCCTCAACAGAAAAGTAAAAGTTCTGGTAAATAAGGTTTATTATCCATACTCAATCTTACTGCTTCTCACCACTTAACACCTGTGTTTTTTTGTTCAGGCAACTTATTGCGTGTCATTCGGCGTCTAATGATAGTTCGAATAACTTATAATAATGAATACACGATTAAAAGTCATTTTATTTTTTCTATTTATATCTTCTATTGCCGGTGCGCAAAAGAAGGTGTCGGAGTTGTCATTAATTTATGAAGCCTCTATAACTACCGGTAGTAAAGAGCCTAAACTTGCAGATGCGTTTGATGGCGCTACTACTACAGTTTATATCAAAGGGTCAATGAGCCGTTCGGAAATGGTGAGCGCTCTTGCTTCTTTTACAACTATCCATGATGCTGCAACCGGCACTTCAGTGATTTTACAGGAAGTAAGTGGTCAAAAATTGTTAATCAGAATGACTGCAGAAAACTGGAAAGATAAAAATAAGCGGTATGAGGGTATCACGTTTTCGAATACGGAGGAAACAAAAACCATCGCCGGGTATAAATGTATCAAGGCTATAGCTAAAATGAGTGATGGTGCTACCTTCTCTGTCTTCTATACAAAGGATATCATCCCGGACAACAGCGAGTACAATTATCAGTTTAAGAATCTCGACGGCTTACCGTTGGAATACGAATTAACCCAGGGCACTCTTACTATTAAAAACACGGTATCTAAAATAAATTTAAATCCGGTTCCCGCTTCAAAGTTCGACATTCCAAAAAACGGATACAGAGAGCTAACTTACGACGAAAGTAGAAAATTAGGAATTGGTCAATAAATAGTAAAAAAACGATTGCAATTGCGACCGGAAAACTTTAGAAACGCAAAATTATTTGCAAAGTTTAATTCGAAGCTGAAGAAGTTGAAGATTGGATTTTGAAGTCACTTCCTGAGGCCTTACAGGAACCCTATATTTATTAGGAAGAATATAGGTAGCATTTCCTTTCTGATAAGTTATAAGAGAATTATAAGAAATGTAGTCTGCAGTCTTTTGGTGTTTTAGTACAAGGCTTCCTCTGTAATTAAGTCCGTCTTTTAAAGTAAAACCCCGGGTAGTTCTTATGGGAGTAAAAACTGATTGAAGAGAAGTCTTTTTCGATTTATTCTTATCACCCCCGATGCTGGCGAAAGTTAAAAAGGTAATTCCTAACAGTGACATACTGATAGCGAATTTCCTAAAACTTAATCCTGTTGTGTTATTAAATATTAACATCTTACACAAATATAATCAAAAAGAATGCTAAATAACAACCGTTCATCTATATTTTTAGAATTTTGTTAACGGCATATATGGAAAACCTTACTCTTAAAGCGCAATCTCAACAAAGAATTTTAAAATTATCTCCTTAATATAAAATTGCCTAATTTACATAAACTCTATATTCATGAGAGAAAATCCTTACCATCAAGACAAGGAAGAAATGAGGGAATTACTTGCTCAATACCAGAATTTAAAAGCTGGCAGAAGTCATTCCTATCTCGATGAAGACTCATTTGAAAGAATAATCGATTATTTTGACGATGCAGAAGATCTTACACAGGCGCTTGAAGCGGTAGACTTCGCAGTGGAGCGATACCCATACTCTTCGATAATTCAACTAAAAAAGGCAGACCTTTTGATCGCTGCAAGAAGGTATTACGACGCCTTATATACACTTGACCAGGCTGAGTTGCTTGACAGCCGGGATATCAACCTTTACATTTTAAAAACTGACGCATACCTGGCCCTTGATCAGCAGGAAAAAGCTGTTGAGCTGCTTGAAAATGCGCTGAAGCTTTTTGAAAGCAGGGAAAAGATTGAGTTATTATTCGAGTTAGCGGATGTTTACGATGATTATGAAGAATTTAATAAAATTTTCGACTGCCTTAAACTGATTCTGGAACTTGACCCCAAAAATGAGGAAGCGCTGTATAAAATATGCTTCTGGACCGATTTCACAAGAAGAAATGAAGAAAGTATTCTTTTACATCAGTCTATTATTGATGAATACCCTTACAACGAATTAGCCTGGTTTAACCTGGCTGCTGCTTATCAGGGTATAAAATTGTATGAAAAATCAATAGACGCCTATAAGTATGCTGTAGTTATAGATGAGAAGTTTGATTATGCTTATCGCAACATGGGAGATGCTTATATACGGCTACGGAAATTTAAGGAAGCGATTGAAGTTTTAGAAAAAGTGTTGGAACTGTCCAGGCCGGAAGATGTAATATTTGAAGCCATAGGCCATTGTTACGATAAATTGAAAAATTATGCCCAGGCACGGTTTTACTATCGCAAAGCCTCACATTTAAGTCCGGATGACAGTAAATTGTACTATAAAATAGCGGCTACTTATATACAGGAGCAGCAGTGGGGGCAGGCCGTTAAACAATTGGAAGCTGCTATGCAGATTCATCGGATGCAGCCCGAGTATAATCTTGCAATGGGTGAATGTAAAATGCAGTTAGGAAATGTTAAAGATGCTATACAGCATTTTACAAATGTTGTACGCTCCAGGCCAAAAAATGTTGCCGGTTGGGAAGCGCTGATTCGCTGTTTGTACCAGGTAGCTTATTATGAAGAAGCTCTTGAACAGGTATTTGCTGCAATTAAGCTTACTGAAGGTAAGGCCTTATTTATCTATTATCTAAGCGCTGTATATTTTGCTATGGGTAAACCAAAGGAAGGTTTATTACAGCTCCAGAGGGCGATGTTAAAGTCACCTAAAACTTTAAAAAAATTCATAAGTTTAAATCCATCCATACTTCAAAATCAACTCGTTGTTGATCTGATCGCAGGTTTTAAGCGTAACCGTTCATTATAACTGCTTATAATTATCTTATAAATTGATCTGCCGTTATTTAGGTAACTGTTTCCTATTTTTGCGCCTCTTATATGTAATAAGGTAAACTAAATTATAGTAGCAAGATGAACTTTTATCTATCACAGATTCCTGAAAGACACCCGAAACCCCGTGCCCATGGCATTACAATGGTAATGGACAAAGGACTTAGTGTAGAAGAAGCGAAGAATTTCATGAGCGGCGCTCATCCTCATGTAGATATCGTAAAATTAGGTTTCGGTACTTCTTATGTTACTCCGAATCTGAAAGAAAAACTGGAAGTTTATCGTTCCTACGATATTCCGATCTATTTTGGCGGAACTTTATTTGAAGCGTTCCTGATACGTAATCAATTTAAAGATTATATCAATGTTTGCAAAGAATTTGGCATCTATTATATGGAGGTTAGCGATGGATCAATTACAATTCCTCATGCAGAGAAGTGCGGCTATATAGAAAAGCTGACTAAATATGGTACTGTATTGAGCGAGGTAGGTAGCAAAGACACCGCTCATATCATTCCTCCTTATAAATGGATAGAATTAATGAAGGCCGAATTGTTAGCTGGTGCAACATATGTTATTGCAGAAGCAAGAGAATCGGGCAATGTGGGAATCTACCGCGGCAGTGGTGAGG
>CAXTDO010000597.1:0-1028 GCA_964242315.1 uncultured Flavihumibacter sp. | reverse complement strand
GTACGTGAAGGCCTGGTACAGGAGATATTAACTCAGATTCCCGAAGAAAAAATTATTTGGGAGGCTCCCCAGAAAGCCCAACAATTGTATTTTCTTGAACTAATCGGGTGTAATGTAAATCTCGGCAATATCGCCCCTTCAGAAATGATAGCCCTGGAAGCGATGCGCATAGGGCTCCGCGGTGATACTTTTGATCTTTATCTGAATAAAGAAGTTGTGTTATGAGGACGTTTGGTTTGATAGGGTATCCATTAAGCCATTCTTTCTCAAAGAGATTTTTTGGCGAAAAATTTCTTAATGAAGGCATAACCGACTGTGTTTATGAAAATTTTTCTATTCCTTCCATAAATCAATTTGAACAGCTTATTGCTCAAACACCATTGGAGGGGTTAAATGTTACCATACCTTATAAACAACAGGTTATTCCGTATTTAAATTCAGCCAGTGATGTGGTAGCTGAAACCGGCGCCTGTAATTGCATTAAATTTAAGGAGGGCGAATTGCATGGCTACAATACAGATACCCTTGGCTTTGAACAATCACTAAAAAAATACCTGCTTCCACATCATACAAAAGCTATTATCCTTGGAACAGGCGGAGCAGCAAAGGCAATCATGTATGTACTGCACAAACTGAACATCGAGTACATATCTGTCTCACGTAATAATGCCACCGTAGGAAATCAATTGTTGAGTTATGAATCGCTGACCATTGACCTAATAAGATCGCATACATTAATCATCAACACTACACCTCTTGGGATGTACCCTGATATTAATACCTATCCTCCAATTAATTATGATTGGATTACTCCTTCGCACTATCTTTTTGACGTAGTGTACAATCCGGAAATGACCGTATTTTTGAAAAAAGGAAAAGAGAAGGGAGCCAGCATTCAAAATGGTTTAGCCATGTTAATCATTCAGGCAGAGGAAAGCTGGAAAATCTGGAACAATTACGAAGAATAGTGCATTATATGCATGATGGAAGAGGTGCCTGCTGCATGATGACCTCTCCAAGTAATACTG
>CAXTDO010000596.1:0-4568 GCA_964242315.1 uncultured Flavihumibacter sp. | reverse complement strand
TACATATTCATTGATTCTTGCTTCAAATGAAACCTGCTCTATCAGGCGCTTTACGAGGTCGCTGACCTTGATCTTCGTTTTCTGATCGGCATGAATATCGGCTTCCTGTTCGGTAATAGCCAACGATGTTTCGATGCTTTTCGGGTAATGGGTAAGGATCTGGCTTTCTATCCTGTCTTTCAGCGGTGTAACGATAGAACCACGATTCGTGTAATCTTCGGGGTTGGCGGTAAACACAAACAGTATATCAAGCGGCAGGCGTAGCTTGAAGCCCCTGATCTGAATATCTCCTTCTTCAAGAATATTAAATAAAGCAACCTGAATCCTTGCCTGTAGATCGGGAATTTCATTGATAACAAAAATCCCCCTGTTACTTTTTGGAATGATTCCGTAGTGGATTACACGTTCATCTGCAAAGCTCAATCTAAGGTTTGCTGCTTTTATGGGATCGATGTCGCCAATAAGATCGGCAACGCTAACATCCGGAGTGGCCAGCTTTTCGCCATATCGTTCGCTGCGGTGCAACCAGCTTATCGGTGTGGCATCTCCTTTTTCTTTGATGATGTCTTTTGCATACTTGGAGATTGGATTAAGCGGATCATCATTAATTTCACTGCCTTCCAATACCGGAATATATTCGTTAAGCAGTTTTGTCATCTGCCTTGCCATCCTTGTTTTTGCCTGGCCACGTAATCCTAAAAACAGGATGTTATGCTTGCTTAGCAACGCTCTTTCAGTATCTGGAATAACGGAATCTTCGTACCCAAGAACACCCGGAAAAGTCAGTTCTTTGTTTTGCAGTTTTTTAACAAGGTTACGTCGGATTTCTTCTTTAACGCTTACCGACTCATATCCGGATTTTTTCAGTGCTCCTAACGTATTGATATTTGTAATGTCCATTTTTTATTTTTAAATGTTCTTTGTGATGGTTTATTTTAAGCTTTCAGGTAAGCAATACGATTGAATTATCATAAACAACCAGTTCGGTGTTCCTGTTCGCGGAACGCTGATTGCACTAATATAAAGTCTTTCTTTTACCACTTTCAAAATCCTTAAAGATAAAAGATCCCAGTTTATCAAGTGAGGCAAAAAAGGCTTTACCATTATTTGTTTCTGTAAATTCCTGCACAAAACGCTGGAGGTAAGGATCTGATGCAATCATAAAAGTAGTGATCGGGATCTTCAGCTTTTTGCATTGTGCTGCGAGGTTTAAACAGCGGCTGGTAATTTTTCTATCGAGTCCGAAGCTGTTCTTATAATACCGTTTGCCCACTTTCAGGCAGGTAGGCTTGCCATCAGTGATTACAAAGATCTGTTTGTTGGGATTCCTCCTTCTGCGAAGGATGTCCATACCCATCTCAAGTCCGGCAACGGTGTTCGTATGATAAGGACCCACCTGCAGATAGGGGAGATCTTTAATTTCTACCGGCCAGGCATCATTTCCAAAAACAACAATATCCAGCGTGTCTTTAGGATATTTGGTAGTGATAAGTTCACTCAACGCCATGGCTACTTTCTTTGCCGGCGTGATCCTGTCTTCGCCATATAAAATCATGGAATGCGAAATGTCAATCATCAAAACGGTAGAGGTTTGAGATTTGAAGTCAGTCTCCCTGATCTGAAGATCATCTTCCTGCATCAATCCATCTATCCCGTTATTGATCTGAGAATTGCGGATGGATTCTGTAAAGTCAATCTGTTCCAGCATATCTCCGAACTGAAAGGGCCGGGTTTCAGGATTTGTTTCATCTCCAAGGCCAGGCTTAAACGTGTTGTGATCGCCTGATTTGGTTTTTTTCAGCTTGCCAAAAATTTCTTCGAGAGAACGTTTTCTAATGCCCTGTTCCGTTTTAGGTGTAATCTTTATTTCACCTGTCTGCTTGTTTTCATCAATGTATCCTTTGTCTTTAAGGTCATCGATAAAATCGCCCATGCCATACTCTTCGTTGGTAAATTTGTATTCTTTATCTAATTCGTTTAACCATTGCAACGCTTCGCTTACATCACCGCTTGTATAGGTAAGCAACTGAAGAAATAAATTCATGAGCTGTTCAAAGGGCGTCTTGCCTTCTTTGCTGGGATCAAATTTTGAAAAATAATGGCCTTTCATATTAATATTTTTTTATTCTGATATCAGTAATGTTATAAGTATTTATGGCGGTAAGAATCCAATTAAAATTACGTATCACCGATGGGATTATGATTAACAAGACAGATAAATATTCAGGAAGGTGTTATAGCTGAAAATTTGCTGTTTGGCTCAATGTACGATATTTATTTTTCTTACTGGTTCTGTTACATAATTAATAACAATTAACCAGTCAATTAGTTGCGTCTATCAGGTATGAGGTATCAGGTATGGGGTATGAGGTGTGAAGGTTTGACTTGCGAAGTGTATATTTTTGTAACTGTATTAAAAAACGTAAGACTTCAAAATTGAACGTTCATGCCTCATACCCTATACCTCATACCTGATACCTCATACCTGACTTAGCTGCCGTTTATACATTTGGATGGCGTTCTCATAACCAACATATAACGCATCTGAAATAAGTGCATGCCCTATTGAAACCTCCATCAGCCCCGGAATACTTTGAGAGAAAAAACGAAGATTTTCAAGATCAAGATCGTGACCGGCATTAATCCCTAATCCGTACTCCATTGCTTTTTTTGAAGCTGCTATGTAAGGGTCAATAGCGCTTTGTGGATTTGTGGAAAAATTCTTTGCATAGCCTTCTGTGTATAATTCAATACGATCTGTTCCCGTTGCAGCGGCCCCTTCAATCATTTCAATAACCGGATCAACAAAAATAGAAACCCGGATACCATTAGATTTAAAAGTTTTGATAATTTTTATAAGGTAATCTTTGTAAGTGATGGTGTCCCATCCATGATCGGATGTAAGTTGTCCTTCTGCGTCAGGAACCAGTGTTACCTGGTTAGGATGAACTTCCAGTACAAGGTCTATAAACTTTTGTTCGCGGCAATTACCTTCGATATTAAATTCTGTGGTAATGATTTTTTTTATCTCCCGTACATCCTGATAACGTATGTGCCGCTCGTCGGGCCGGGGATGAACGGTAACACCGTCCGCACCAAATAGTTGGGCATCATTTGCAGCCTTAATAACATCGGGATTGCTTCCGCCTCTGCTATTTCGCAATGTGGCAAACTTGTTAATGTTAACACTTAACTTAGTCATACGTAAAGTTATCTGAAACCGGTGACAACTAACAAACTTGCAGCGCAGTTGGTTGCTTTTAAACCGCAGAGGTCGCAGAGGAGGGAAACGCAGAGGGCGCAGAGGGTTTTCTCTGCGCCCTCTGCGGTTAAAAAACGCTCCGTATCTCGGGTTGAATGTGTTCTTAAACCTGACAGCAAATTATCTAACACGTATTAACCAGCTTTCTCTATCTTAACAATTTTAGTAGCAAACAGATTTTTACCATCCATGTTTTTTATGTCAACAAAATAGTCGCCGGCAGGCAACGTTTCCAAATCATCAATGGAAGTTTTATTGGTACCTTTCTTCAGATTCCACTTCAGCATTTTAATGATCTTTAATTTTTTGTCGAGCATTTGAACAATAGTGGAAGCATTGTTTTCAACGATTACCTCAAAAGACAGGCTGGAAAGAAAGGGATTAGGAAAAATACTTACCTGAGTGCTCATAAAATTCACATAATTAAAGTGGTGTAGAGAGGGATAATTAAGACAAATAAAAACCAATCCCGTTCCATTTTTTCAAGTGATTAGCAATCAAACTTTTAACAATTTGTTCTGCAACTAAACATTCCAGGTTTGGGAAAACACTCGCTCAACATGGGAAACTTCCTACTATAAATGTGATTTACCGCAGTCTCAGATAAAGATAAAGAAAAGAATGATTGAAGTCTGCATGCGATTAAAAGCGTGCAATAAGCTTTAGATTTAATAACCTTGGAGTAAGCCTGTTTGGAACTGTGAAAATGGTGTTTGAAAAATCTTTAATCAGCAGGTATGAAATGGTGTTGGGACGATCAATGATATTAAATACTTCCGCAGTTACCCATATGTTCTGAAAATCACGGAACGGATTGTGACTTCTTCGCTTGCTTTTATCGCTATCAAGCAACAACGCGCTAAAGCCAATGTCAATGCGGATATATGGATCGATAATTAAAGCATTACGATACTTTACACTGTTGGGAATGTTGTAAGGAAGGTTGCTGCCATAAATAGTGTTCAGGTATACCTTAAAATTTTTATTTGTAGACAAATAATCCTGAAAAAATAACCCGAAAGTAATCAGGCGGTCCGTTGGCCTCCTGAACCATCCGCCTTGTTGTAACGTACTGTCAACAGGCTGATTAAGAGAATCCAGTTTATAGTTGTAATAATAATCTCCGTCGATATTTTCCCTTGTTCGCATGAAACCAAGACTCACCCAGCTTTCCGCATCCTTAACAATTTCGCCAAACAAGCGCATCTCGATTCCTGTAGCATATGCCCTGGCATTATTCTCTCCCGAGTAACGAATACGCACATTGTCTATACCATAAGGAACTACGTCGCGCATGCTTTTAAAC
>CAXTDO010000595.1:0-4574 GCA_964242315.1 uncultured Flavihumibacter sp. | reverse complement strand
ATTTAAACTAGTGCAGAAGCCGACGGATTATTCAACGGACTTTCAGAAGGCGGTAAAGTTGAAATGCCGATTGCCGAAGGTCCTTTTGGTTCTTATTTTAAATGTTTGCAGACAAATTTGATGTTCAACGGATGGTCAACGCGAACATTTCAATTTAGTCTCATCAACCGTTTTTTTAACTAAAGAGCAAAGCCAAAAAAGAAGAAGAGGTTACACGGAGGCGTCCTCTGTATAACCTCTTCTTCTCTGGTATTTACTCTGTGGTTAAAAAAACACTTATTGGGCTATTCACTACAATTCAACGTGTACCTTCATACTTAACCTACACTATATGCGAGCTGATAAATAAAAATGCCAGCCCATCGCCAGGTATTAACGTGTGCACAATCTTTTCTGGATAATAAATGCAAAATAATTTTCCATTGTTTGAAAACTAAAGACACCTCAAAATGACAATAAAACCCTAAATTGTTTCCTAAACCGTTCACTTTAATTCTGTCATATATGAAAAAGAAAATCATCGTTTCCCTTTTTACCCTTTGTGTATTTGCATTGAAAGCATCCGCTCAAACCAGCAAAGACACCATACCTGTTTTCTCCATCGCAGACAGTGTCTCATTTACCGGCAAATACGCATACGAAGACCTACCCTTTAAGTACATGGAAATCAATGTAAAAAACGGAAAACTTTATTATTCGGGAGGCGAGTATAGCGGTTCTTTGGATCCGGTAAAAAATGAGAAAGATACGATTGATGCAGGTGGCGTTGCCCTTTTTACCTTTCTGCGCAACAACGAAAACAATATAGCGGAACTGAAAATTGATTACCAGGGTCAAAGCTATTTGGGCAAACGTGAAGAAAGGAAGAATTAACCTGCGCCGGCAGAACAAATTCCGGGTTTATATTCTGCGTAAAGAATCGCTATTCAGTAGTGCCAACGATCAACTTTTTATTATAAACTTAGCTTCGGTTCCGGGCTGGCAGTTGGTCAATACCCACCTGACCTGAAGCTCTTAAGGTTAACGTCCCTAGCGATACACAACAACGGTTTCAGGACAGAAAACTGTATTGATAATAAAGTAATCGGAAAATGGAATTCGACCCAAACAACAATGTGGTTAAACTTTGTATTCAAGGTATAGACATGGAAGGAAAAGGGAAACCTGAAGAAGCAAGCAGGCTATTTCTTCAGGCCTGGAACGAAGCGACAAACGACTTTGAAAAATTTATTGCTGCTCATTATGTAGCCCGACATCAAAAAAGCGTTCGCAACAAATTAAACTGGGCCGAAACAGCTTTACAGGTTGCATTAAAAATAAACAACGATACTGTTAAGGGGGCTTTTCCTTCTCTGTATTTAAACATTGCTAAATGCTACGAGGACTTAAACGACCTTGAGAACGCTAAAAAGAATCATGAATTAGCAATTTCGTTTATGAACAAACTATCTGACAACGGTCCTTTTTATCACGGTACGAAAGCGGATTTGCAGGTTGGCGACTTGTTGACGGCTGGGTTCGGGTCGAATTACAAGGCCGAAGTCATAATGAATCATATTTATTTTACAGCCACAGTTAATGGGGCGGGACTTGCCGCAACATTAGCTCAAGGTGATGGACCTGAGCGTGTTTATATGGTTGAGCCTACGGGGAGCTTTGAAAATGACCCAAACGTTACGGACAAAAAATTTCCGGGCAATCCGACACGGTCATATCGCAGCCTGGAACCATTGAAAATTGTTGGTGAAGTAACAGATTGGGTGAGACAAACACCTGAGCAACTTCAGAAATGGCGCGAAAAGCTGGCGAATATCAAAGCGGATCCGAGAGCAGAAATTATTAATTAATTCCTGAAATGTTAAAACCCCGGCAGGCATTCGATGTAACTTCATTATTGACAGTGATAAAAATAGCGAGCGGTAGCGCATGACAAACACAAGGACCTTATTTTAAAGTAATAATGGGCGACGAAAAACAACTGGAGATTTTTTAATCCTGGCACAGCAACAACTACTTAACATTCGGCGAAAGTTTATGGCAACTTATTCATATCAGGACAATCTAGAATCAAAGCGGTTAATAACACGATTTCTGACCAAAGAAGACATCCCAACATGGGCCGACTTCCTTAATGAAAAAGAAGCAATGGAATTTCTGCCAACATTTAATTTGCCTTCAAACGTGGAGAGAGCAAAATACTGGATTCAAAGGCAGATGACCCGGTATAAAGAAAATGGTTTCGGACTTCAGGCTCTTATAGACAAAAAGGCCAATGAATTTATTGGACAGTGCGGACTTATAAAACAAGAAGTTGATGGACAAATTGAAATTGAAGTAGGCTACCACATATTCAAAAAATTTTGGGGACAAGGTTATGCTCCCGAAGCTGCAAAACTTTTTATAGAATATGCTTTCAATAATGACCTCACAGATTCTGTAATTTCAATCATAAACATACAGAATATTAAATCTCAAATTGTAGCAAACAAGAACGGACTTAAGAGAGAAAAGCAAACCAGGTGGTCAGACATTGATGTGTTTATTTATCGTATAAACAAATAATTAATAAAGGTTCCCCCTGACATAGCCTTACAAAAGTTGGGCAGGACAATGAAACTTGATGGCAGGGTCAACACCTCAATACTTATGGATTTTGGAAATAACGATGATGACGATAAATATAAAATCAATGTTAGAGACACAGTAAAGTAGATATGGAGTGTGTGGATGCCGCAGTATACAAGTACTGGTGTGGCCGCAATTATGCTGTTGTTTCTGCACAGTTTCAGGGATTCGCTGATTGTATTGATTTCTATTCCTGCTTCATTGATTTCTACTTTCATTGCTATGTATTTCTTTGGCTTTACGTTGAATTTAATGACATTACTGGCACTATCATTAGTGATAGGAATTTTGGTGGATGACAGCATTGTGATATTGGAAAACATTCACCGCCACTTACTCATGGGCAAAGATAACCGCACTGCAGCCCTTGACGGTCGTAATGAAATCGGGTTTTCAGCAATGGCAATTACTATGGTGGATGTGGTGGTATTCGGGCCTTTATGTTTAATAAAAAACAGTATCGGTTCTATCCTGCGTTCCTATTCTTTGACTATTGTGGTAGCAACTTTAATGAGTTTGTTTGTATGCTATACGCTTACTTAATGGCTGGCATCAAGGTTTGGGAAGGTTACTGTTTTGAACAATAAAAACTGGTTGCATAAACTATTGATTGCTTTTGAAGGCATGATAACAGCTTTGACCAACTGGTACACTAATGCCTTAAAATGGGTATTGAAACATAAAACAGTAATGGCCTCTTTTGTTATTGTATTATTTGTGCTGATTGCAAAAGTGTTGAACATGGGTGTTATCGGAAATGAGTTTGTAACGCAAAGTGATAAAGGGCAATTCAGGCTGGCGTTAGAGTACGACAAAAGCACTACAGTAAAGCAAAACAATTTACGCAGTGCTGAAATTGAAAATTATTTACGACAGCAGCCTGATGTAACCACCGTGTTCAGCAATGTGGCAGGTAGCAGTACTACCTTGCTGGTGGCTGGTGTTGGCTCCGATTATAAATCTGAACTAACCGTTACATTGATTGATAAAAAAGAACGGCCGGTGTCTACTGAAAAAATAATGTTGCAAAAAAGCCAGGACATTGCTCAACATTTTGCAGGTGTAGAAGTTAGTCCCGGTATGGTGAGCATGATTAACGGCGGCGACCCGATACAAATAGTGTTGAATGGCGAAAATGTTTCGCAGTTAATGGCAACTGCAAACGATTTAAAACAACGTATTAAAAATATGCCCGGTGCCATCAACACATCGTTGAGTGTAGAAGGAGGTAATCCTGAAGTAGAAGTAAATATCGACCGGGAAAAAATGAGCCAGTTGGGTTTAAACATCAACGGTGTTGGTAGTTCTTCTAAAGTATCGGCTGGATTGCCAATGTTGTTAATCGTATTCCTGATAATCGTTTTTGCGCTCGGTTGTGAATTAACGTGAAAATCAAGAACCTCTTTTCCAAAGGGAATTCCTTCAATAAGGCCAATGACGGAGTCCGAAATGTTTTTTCTCTTTTGTTCAAATCAAGAATAAATTGATCCGTTTTAGACATGATATTGTCATTGATAAAACTGGCAAATGATTCTCTAATCATTTTAATAAACCAGCAGGCGGTATCTGGCTCCGCACTTCAGCTTCAGAAGTGGGCATGTCGGTTAATGGAACGAAGTAATCTTCAAATAAAAGCTGGTTAGCGCTATTTGTAGCTGATGGCGCGAGGCGTTGTTGAATAAAAGTTTCTGTTTTCACTTTATAGTTAAGGTCTATTTCATATCCGGCGGCTAACAGTGCACCTGCAATAGAGCCTGCAGATGTTCCACTGATTCTGTTCAATCCAATGCCTTTGAAAGCAAAAGCCTGAGCAACGCCCAGATGCGCGAAACCATAAGCACTACCACCTTCAAGAGCCAGATCAAACTGTTTTACCGTATTGGTGAAAACCTTTACTCCATCATTTGCCGGTGAGTTAATAAAAGGCAACAGTTCAGATTGACTAAGGG
>CAXTDO010000594.1:0-4576 GCA_964242315.1 uncultured Flavihumibacter sp. | reverse complement strand
AGCCCCGTAACATTCTCTCCTTTTCGTAACGCCGCCTCTGCAACGCTGAACTGCCTTTCAGACGCCGTCATTAAAGGCCAGCGGCTGGTGTTCTGATATACGTAACGGCTCCTGTCTACGGTAGGGGCTGCTGTTGAAGAAGGTGTGTACACACCGGCCGCAGTGTTGGTATAACCCCAGAAGTTCTGGGGATAATCATCTGTTGTAAGACCGGAAGTCCCGAGCCAGGGAGTGAATCCTTTGAAGGCACCGCTTTTATTTTCACGCAGCTTATACCAGGCCCTTGGATCGGGCACACCGGTAAAAGCACTGCCGTTGCGGCCTGACATCAGGTCGGCAATATAAGCCGACTGCCTGATTGCGCCAATATTACCCCGGAATGGCCCGAAATAATTATTCACCTGCGAAGTAAGTCCGCCGGCAACATACACCATTGCGTTATCTTCATTGGCAGTCATCGCAAGGTTTGCGTATTTGATGGCGGAATCCGCATACGCATAGTTGTTAGCCTTAAAAACATCCTTTGCGCTGATGTCTATATACGAGCGTGCCAGTGTTCCATACACAAATTTTTTCCACTTGTTTACGTCTCCTTTATTGAAGTAATAATCTCCTATGGCAAGGTTTTCCTTACTTACTTTGCCATCTGTTCTATTTAAGAAGTTCAAAGCTCTGAAACATATTGCCCGGCAACTATCGTAAAATTCCGGCTGTTTATCGTAATTAAATTGTTGAAGGTTGGTGTTGAATGCTTCTTTTAAAATGGCATCACCATACTGATTGGTTAACTCAAGCCATCCCCATGCCCTGATGGCCCAGCCTACTCCAACATAATCCCATTTTTCCTGCTCCGTTCCCCACTGTATTATTTTATTTACATTTTGCCCGTGACCATAATAAACGGCTGCCCATATGGCGCCGGTAGCATCGGTACCATTGGTTCCACCCATCTGGCCGTAGTTCTCACCGGCTGTTTGCGTACCCCAATATTGTATATAACGCCCAAGAAGAATATCATCGGCTTGTAGACCGTAGCCGGTGCCGGCAGAAGAGAAAAATGCAGTGAATGAACCAATTACTCCCGGTAATATTGATTCAATAGGTTCTACCACAGCCGCGTTAGGATTCAGGTAAGCATCATCAATCTTTTTTGCGCAGGATGCGGTTAGCATAAATCCTGCTATTCCAATAAAAATTGTTGACCTCGTTATTTTATAGCGCATACAAAAAAATTGTGTTTGTGATTATATTAAAAACTGGCATGTAATCCAAAACTCAAACTCAACGGTGTTGGCGGACTGCCGTAATCCATACCATACGCACCTACACCGCTGGTACCCGGATTGTTCGCGTTAACAGCAGGGTCTGCACCGGCATAGTTAGTAATTAGTAGCAGGTCGTTACCGGTAACAAAAATACTCAGTGATTTCATGCCTTTGATTTTACCGGAGAGTTTCTGAGGCAGCATATAGGAAAGTGTTACATCTCTTAATCTTAGCCAGTTTACATTTTTCTGAACAAATTCTTCATCAGGTAAAGATGTAGAAGCGTAATAAGCGTTCAGAAAATACGGAGATACAATGATGGTGTTTTTTGTTGGGTGATCGCTGTTTTGCAAACCATCATTTAATACGCCGTCCACAACAATAGGAGTGTTTCTGTCTTTGGTGCGGCCGCTTTTTCCTATCCCGGTAAGAAAATAATCTGTTCCGTTATAAATATCGCCGCCTACTTTCAGGTCCCATAAAAAGTTAAAAGTAAAATTTTTGTAGCGAAACGAATTTAAGGTGCCGAGGGTGAATTTCGGTGTTCTGTCGCCTCTTACATAATTGATGTTTTCGAGCAATGCAAGTCCATTTCCGGGATTGATAAGAATTTGTCCGTTTTTATTTCTTTGGTATCCGTATCCGGTAATGGTTCCGGTTGAATAGCCACGTACCAGTCCGCCCCTTACATTACCCGACAGGTAAGTATCTGAATTATAGTAATCGTTTTTAATGCCTATCGCCAATGGAAGCGTTAACACCTTGCTCCACATGTGATTGAAATTAAAATTGATGTTCCAGTTAAAATTGCGGGTTTTTACCGGGTTGGCAGTTAATGTTAATTCAACGCCCTGGTTGCGCAGCGAGGATACGTTACCGGTATTCAACACATAACCTGTTGCATAGCTGGCGCGGTAGCCCTGGCTGATCTGATCGAGGCAAAGTGTATTGTAATAGGCCGCTTCAATGGAATATTTGCTGTTTAAAAATCTAAGCTCCGTACCTACTTCATACGTGCGTTGCCTTTCCGGATGGAGGTCGGGGTTAGCATTGGTATAGCCGTATGTATAACCCGGAATAATAGAACTGCTTTGATTATTTACAAATACAGATTGATTGGAGTAAGGATCATTAAGTCTTGCCGTACTTGCAAGCGAACCTCTTAGTTTAGCAAATTCAAGGATGTTGCCGCTTTTAAGAAATGGGAATATATCGGAGATGATCACGCTTAAACTGGCGCCCGGGTAATTATAATTCCTGTTTTGTTTTGGAAGCACAGAAGCCGATTCGAAACGATGGGAGTAAGAAAGAAATACTACATTGTTATAGCCAATGGTAGCTTCTCCGAAATAAGCCAGCTCCCTGATGATACTAAGATTCGGTAATCCGAAATAATTTCTCAGCAGCCTTGTTCTGGTGCTGGCAAGGGTGTTACTGCTATCCGTACGTGTTGAATCTATCATGTGGGTACCTACTACGCCGAACTGCTGTGTTTCAAGATCCTGCCACATGGTTCCAACAAGTAACCTTCCTGTAAACTTACCCACTTCTTTTTTGGCGGTTGCGGTGATGGTATGATTATACCCTTTATAAGTTCTGTAATAATTATCCAGGGAACCACCGGTTGACACTGATAATAGATAAGACTGTGGATGCGTAAACAAGTACCCATCCGTTTTGTAGGTGTCATATCCAAACCTGCCCGCTATTGACAACCATGCGAAGGGATTAATATCAATACCCAGCGTAGCTACGTACCGGTTGCTTTTATCGCCACTTGTATTATGGTAAGCGCTCCAGATTGGATTGTCATAATCCACATTATAATTGCTGTTGAATAGCAGCAGCTTGTTTCCTTTAGCATCCTGATAATTAGTGATGTCGTTGTTTGCCGGCCATGCATATAAGTCGAGCAGGTAGCCGGAAGCTCCTTTTAGCGGCTTTTTGTTATCTGAATTGATATACGCCAGAGACGGTGTTATAGTGATATACTTTCCAATTTTAGTGTTATTAGCCAGCTTGAAGTTGTATTTAGTATAATGATTATTCGGAACAACACCATTATCGTCAAAATACTGGCCGGTAAGCCTGAAGCCGCTGTTTTTGGTTCCGAATTCCAGTCCCAGGTTATGGGTTTGTGAAAATCCGGTACGGAAAAAGTTATGAAGGTTATCATACTTTTTTGTGTTAAAGGGCCAGGCAGGACCAAATGATGTAAACTGTCCGGAAAGCGGGGGCGCAGTGGGTACGCCGTTTACACCGGGACCATAATCGCTGTTAACATCGGCAAAACGGGTTATTTTTTGCATCCTGAAGTTATCGTCGCAATTAACCAGTACTTTCCCTGAAGTGCTTTTTGCTTTCCTGGTAGTAATTACTATTGCCCCTGAACTTGCCTGACTACCATACAGTGCGGTTGCTTCCGGACCCTTTAAAAC
The DNA here is from genome assembly GCA_964242315.1 of uncultured Flavihumibacter sp. GTDB lineage: Bacteria > Bacteroidota > Bacteroidia > Chitinophagales > Chitinophagaceae > JADCRZ01. Next base: position 873 of record CAXTDO010000594.1, on the reverse strand, counting down.
GGTAACGGATTCAATGTCATTAGGGTTAAGATCGGCGATACGATTTGTGTAATCATTGTTCCGATTGGGCAGATCGGAAGCCAGTCCGATGCCACTACCGCCGTAAGAATTTTCGTTAAGTGTCTGGTTATCCAGGATGATACCATCAACAATAAAGAGTGGCTGGTTATTGCCCGACATGGTGTTGAAACCTCTTAATACGATAGAGGATGAAGCGCCTGCAACACCGCTGGTAGGAGTTACAGTGAGTCCTGCTACACGGCCCTGCAGGCTATTGACAAAATTTTCCCGTTGTGTTTCCTGGATCTCTTTCCCGGAGACTTTTTGTACCGAGTATCCAAGCTCTCTTGGGTTTCTTTTAATATCCATTGCCACCGTTACTTCCTGCAATTGAGCGCTGGATGATTTTAAGGAAACGTTGTAAGAACTGTTATTACCCACCACAATTCTTTGAGGACTATATCCCACGAAAGTGAAGAGAATGGTTTCGCCGTTGCCGGCTTTTATGCTGAAGCTGCCGTTGCTGGCGGTGCTGGTACTTTTGTTTGTTTTTGTATTGGTAACGGTAACACCCTGAAGGGGAGATTTATCATCATCAGAGGTGATCACCCCGATAATCGTTCTTTCCTGGGCGAGTGTATGTAGCGATATAAATATGCACGCCATCGAGAACAAGCGATACAACTTTCTCATAAGCTAATTTTTGATGGCGTTAAATTAACAAAAAATGTTAAAACTTTTTTAAAGGAGTTGTGATTAACGTATTGAGATTTTTTTAACCGCAGAGGGCACAGAGGAGGAAACGCAGAGGGTTTACTCTGCGCCCTCTGCGTTTCCTCCTCTGTGCCCTCTGCGGTTAAAAAGTGTTACAAC
>CAXTDO010000593.1:0-4576 GCA_964242315.1 uncultured Flavihumibacter sp. | reverse complement strand
AACTGAACACTAATGACTCTACTGGCTATTTAGCTTTTCTTTGCAGCCAAAAAATAACCTGATGAGTTTTTGGCTGACTATAACCCCGTTGATTTCGGCCGTATTAGGTTGGTTTTTAACCAGTCTGTTAATAAAAATGCTTTTCCGGCCTATCCGTCCCCAACGATGGCTGGGATTTTCTGTTCAGGGATTTATACCAAAACATCAGTTGCAACTTTCTGCCAGGATCGGCAATTTACTAAGCCGCGAACTTATTTCATTTAATCAAATTGAAGAGAAGATACTGGATGAAAGTACCTTACAAAAAATCATCCCTGAAATTGAGACACATATTGATCATTTCCTGCGTGTAAAGCTCAAAGACGCCATGCCTATGGTAGCCATGTTTGTAGGAGATAAAACAATCGTACAGCTTAAGGAAGTATTTATGACAGAGATGAAAATACTTTTTCCTGAAATTATGAGGAGTTACATCGATAAATTAAAGGATGATTTCAATATAGGTGAAAGAGTTGCCCATAAGCTTGCAATACTGCCATCAGGGAAAATAGAGTTGTTTTTTTTTAAAACATTACATAGAGAACTGCGTTATGTTCGGTTAGCTGGAATGGTATTAGGTTTTATTATCGGTTTTTTTCAGCTAATTATAATTTTATTGATACTGTCTTAGCAAGTTAATGCATTTTTCAGCGTCTAAAAATGTTCATACTAGGTTGTGTACACAAATACTCATCAATTTTTTAATAGTTGGCCATTATGCAAATCAATGATTTGAAGGCCGGAATTCGTCCAAATAATAACATTATGAAAAGAATCATTACTTTTTTATTCCTGTCTTTCGTAGGATTAGTCTCATTTGCCCAATATCCCGGAGGAGGGCAGCGGGGTGGACAGGGTAGGGCAGGCGGCCAGAGTATGAACATCGGCCACTTTTATGGTAAGATAGTAGATAAAAAAACCTCAAAAGGCGTTTCTGCCGCTTCTGTTCAGCTTATCCAATCTAAAATGGATAGTACCCAGAAACCAAAAGATGTGATTGTTTCCGGGATGCTGACCAAATCCAACGGAGATTTCACTCTTGAGAATCTGCCAATAATGGGTAACTATCGGCTTTCTATCACGGCGATAGGATATAAACCATATGAACAAAAAGTTTCCTTTGATTTAAAGATGCCACAAAGAGGCGCCGCCGGTGCAACAGGTGGCGGCGGAATGGAACAGGCGATGGCAGCCGTAGACAAAGATCTTGGTAATATAAAAATGGAGCAGGACGCCCAGGTACTTGAGGGGGTTACTGTTACTACCACAAAACCTCTTTTTACCATGGGAGTGGATCGTAAGATATTCAATGTTGAAAAGAACCTCGTAAGCGCTGGTCAGACCGCTCAGGAGTTGATGAAAAGCATTCCTTCTATAAATGTTGATATTGATGGTAATGTTACGCTAAGAAATGCAGCTCCTCAGATTTTTGTAGACGGACGGCCTTCTACGCTTACACTTGATCAGATTCCCGCAGATGCTATTGAAAGCGTTGAAATCATTACTAACCCCTCCGCTAAATATGATGCATCAGGAGGAAACGCCGGTATTTTAAACATAGTACTTAAAAAGAACCGTAAAGCCGGTTACAATGGTAATATTCGTGCAGGTGTTGATTCAAGAGGAAAATTCAACGGTGGCGGCGACATCAATATCAAACAGGGCAAAGTGAATTTCTTTGCAAGTGCAAATTTCAACCAGCGTAAATCTATCTCAACCAGTGAAATTATTCGGCACAATCTTATTAAGCCGTTAGTGGATGTTGCTCAAAATAGTAAGGGTATCAATAACGGAACTTTTGCTTTTGGAAGAGCCGGTCTTGACTATCTGATTGATAACAGGAACACGTTGAGCTTTTCCGGAGTAATAGTAAACGGTAGTTTTAAGAACAGTGATAATCTTAACTTTGACTCTTCTAGTTTAAATACCATTTATACACGCGGAAATCAGCTAACAAAAACGGAATCAAGTTTCAAAAACTATGGTGGAAGCATCAACTTTAAACACATTTTTGCTAAAGCCGGAAAGGATATAACCGCTGATATAAACTATAACAGCAGTCAGAATGATAATAATGGTACTTATAAAACAACGCTGTTCCAGCCTGATTATACTTTAAAAGGCGCTCCACAGTATAGAAAATTAGAGGGCAACGGTTCTACAAAATTTTTTACAGCACAGGTAGATTATACCAACCCTATTTCAGAGAATGCTAAAATTGAAACAGGCGCTCGTGTTGCTGTAAGGGATAATGCAAGTGTAAATATCAATTCCTTTCAAAATGCAGCCGGAGTATATGTCCCCAACACATTATTGAGTACCGACTACAAATTTACAGACAGGGTATATGCCGCCTATTTTAACTTCTCTAACAAAGTTAAAACCTGGAGCTATCAGGCGGGACTGAGAGCCGAAAGTTCTGATTACACAGGAACACTGCTATCAACGAAAACGGAATTTAGCACAAAATATCCCATCAGTTTATTTCCAAGTGTGTTTGTAACCAAGGAATTAAAAAACAACCAGGATCTGCAGCTCAACTTTAGCAGAAGGGTTAACAGGCCTAACTTTTTTCAGTTAATTCCTTACACTGACATATCCGACCCCCAGAACTTTACCAAAGGTAATCCTGCCCTCAAGCCGGAGTTTACCAATTCTTTTGAAATGTCTTACCAAAAAACATTTCCAAAAAATAACAGCCTCCTCATTACCGCTTATTATAAGAACAGCACTAACCTGATCACCCGGTACACTTATCGCGATAAGGTAACGGAAATAAGTGCAGACAGTGCTTACTTTACTACCTACCTTAATGCTAACAGCAGCATGTCTTATGGATTGGAATTAACTACCCGCAATCCTATAACAAAGTGGTGGGATATGATTACCAACTTTAATTTTTACAATTCTAAAATAAATGGAAGTAATATCGACAATAGCCTGCAGAGTGAACGTTTAAGTTATTTCATAAAATGGAATAATACTTTCAAGCTGCCTGCGAACTTCAGCATTCAGTTTTCCGGAGATTATCAAAGTAAGTCTGTACTGCCACAAAGTAGCGGACAAGGCGGTGGTGGCCGTCCGGGTGGTGGCGGAGGTTTTGGCGGTGGCGGATTTGGTGGAGGTGCACAACCCACTGCTCAGGGATATGTAAACCCCAATTATGGCTTTGATGCTGCAATTAAAAAGGAATTCCTGAAAAATAAAGCGGCTTCATTAACGCTTAGTGTAAACGACATTTTCAGAACCAAAAAATATAGTTACTATTCTGAATCTACCTATTTTACGCAAACGTCATCAAGAAGAAGAGATGCTCAGGTATTCAGGCTGAACTTTAATTACCGGTTTGGTAAAATTGATGTTTCTCTTTTCAAAAGAAAAAATCTGAGAGGAATAGATACGCCTGATGTTCCGATGGGCCAATAGAAATTATATATCATCTTTTTATTTACAGAGAGGCGGTTCTTATGAACCGCCTCTTTTAGTTTCCTGCCGTCAGGACACAAATCTGACTGGCGATCGGCTAAGGTTTATGCGCAAGAGATTTCACAGTAAACTTGTGTCTTAACGGTAGCTTTAATTACAAGATCAACTTGCAGGTCAAAAAATCTTACACGAGGTACAACAATTATTTTTTATTTTCTAAATAAGTCTTTGCTTTAAACTGTTCCTTTATCGGCTTATTGATCACGCGATACAATTGAATTATTGCGGAGATAACAAATATAATTCCCACGGCTATATTAATGGCTCTGTGACTTGCCTGCAATTTATTTACAAGCCACTTGCCTGCAAAGATGAATATTCCTAGTCCTATTAGTGTACCAATACCAATACCTACCGTATAAAGATTGTATTGCAATTCTACAGGTTTCAATACGCCGTTACTGAGTAAGTAAGTACTCCATATAAACCAGAATGGCACCTGAACCGGATTCAGTGCACTCATTGTAAAACCAAGAAAGAACCGGTTCATGTTGTTGTTAAGCAAAATATTTTTTTTCTCACGGCTTTTTCTCGCTGTTATAAAGCTGCTAACTGCCAGAACTATAAACAAAAGCACTGTTACGCATTCCAGAATATAAAATAATTTCTGGTTATTCATCACCCAGTTCATTCCTTTAAGAGATATTCTTACGTATATGATTTCTACGAGCGCAGTACCTAAAGAAAATTTAATGGCATTTTTGGTGTTTTCCTGCACGGAGATTTGCATTGCTGTAACATTCAACGTACCTAGCGGCAATGCGCCCAATAAGCTAATAACAAGTCCTGTAAAAAAAATCCGGATTGCTTCTATCATTAGTCAATAAGTTTATGTGGCTTGTTCCGAAGATATAATAAAAGATTAATTTTAATGATCAATGATTAATTATTAATGATTAATTGTAAGTGGTTACCTATTAATAAATAGATCACCAGAGGCCATAACAATCAACTAATCACCCTTAATAATTAATCATTAATACTTAATCATTAAAAGATGGATGTACCGGTAATGTCAGAATTATTTGCGGCAGGCGAAATTCCTGAGGTG
>CAXTDO010000592.1:0-4576 GCA_964242315.1 uncultured Flavihumibacter sp. | reverse complement strand
GCGCATAAGAAGGAAACACAGAGACCACGGAGGCCCTCTGCGTCCTCTGTGTTTCCTTTCTCTGTGCCCTCTGTGTTTAAAAAAACTTATAATGTTAGTGACTACCTTCAATACGTAACATCATACTTAACTTAACACTAGTCAATTTGAGAACCTCATTGTGTAAAAAAGCTAAGGTTCGTAAATCACGAACCTTAGCTAAGCGTTATTGCCTGAGTAATGTTTAAAAAACATTCACTGGTGTAAATAAATACCGGATATTAACATACATATCCTTATGCAATACTTTAATTAAACAAACCACCCAATCCACCTTTACCAAATTTAGACAGCGAACTGGTGATACTGTCAGTTGTAATGCTGCTGTCATTAGGATCGGCTGCTTTATGAGCAAACTTCTGCAATATGCCAGGCAAAGCTGCTGCAATCATTCCTGTTACGGCGGGTGACAATCCGAATTTACTACCGAGACTGCTTGCCAGGCCGCCTTCAATGGCACTGGTAATCGGGTTACCTGATGCCACACCGCCCTGGAGCATGGATAATAAACCACCTACTCCACCTTGTGAAGACGAATGACTGGCCAGGCCACTTGCCACCTGATTAGCGATTTCATTATGCACTGCATCAGCTTTATCTGCAGGTATAGCTGACGCTAGCTGTGAGTTGCCACCCAAGTTTTGTTTTACAAGGTCTAAAATTTGATCGAACATAGTTTTTAATTTTTTATGATAAGTAGGAGTGCAGGAAACGTACCAGTATTTTAACTAAAAAAGTGGTAGTAATCGTCGTTGACATAAGATCAAAATATGATTTTAAATTTTATTTATATTAATAAGTACCTGGCAGCTAAACGATTACAAATAAGCTTTAGGTATGAGCTGGTATTTAAGATAGGGAAAGACTGCCGGGGCATGATTTTTTATACTGTGATCAATAGCTGGATTTTACCTGGCATGAATTCTATTGGTTTATTAAAATAATTTCAAACTATGTTACACACTAAGATCAAGAGCATTTTTTTTGGATTGCTGCTTCTGGGCAGTATACAATTTGCAGCATGTAAGTCGAAACCTAAGGATGCGAACACTACTACACAGACGGCGCCTATAGACACAAGCACTAACATGAATACTACTCCTGTCGCCCCTGTGGAAGTTTCTACCGATGATGCTTTACAAACCGGATTAAGAGATGCTACTAAAGACTATCCTGATGTAAAAACTTCTATAAGCAATGGAGAAGTAACGCTTACAGGAAATATTACAAGAGATAAGCTGCCAAATTTAATGCAGTCGATTAACGCACTGCATCCTAAAAAGATTAATAATAATCTAACCATTAAATAATACGGAGGAATTAATATGGCATTAGACGCGAAATATAAGGAGTTGATAGACACTGCCAGGAGTTCTGGTGTTTCAGACCTGCAGGTGAGAGAGCAGGGTAATGTATTATACATTGATGGAAATGCTCCCAACGGAAACACTAAGGATCAACTGTGGTCTATTTATAATAAGATAGACCCCGATTTCAGGGCAGGCGATCTGATTTTAAATGTAAACGTATCTGCCGCCTCCGGGTCAAAAGCTACTGTGATTACAGAATCATCTAATCTGAATGTACGCAAAGGTCCGGGAACAGATCAGGAAATTGTCGGTAAGGCTGGTCATAACGAAGTGGTAACGATCCTTAATCAAACAAATGATCAATGGTCGCTGATAAAAACTGCTAAGGGTGTTGAAGGATATGTGTTTACACAATATCTTGAGGTATCCTAAAATTTTGTTTCAAATTTTTATAATGGCTGATTTTTATCAGCCATTTTTTTAACCGCAGAGGACACAGAGGAGGAAACGCAGAGGGCGCAGAGAAAACCCTCTGCGCCCTCTGCGTTTCCTCCTCTGTGTCCTCTGCGGTTAAAAAATCTATCATTCAAGCTTACTCAAAACCCACTCAAGCTCCCGGATGATAGACTGCTGGATAGGTACTTTCAGTTCATCTGACAGCACTTCCCAGGTATAAGTTTCCACCTCAAGATGATTGGTCAGATGGTCATGAACGTGAAGATTAAGCACTTCTATAATATCATCCTGCGTTGAGGCCAGCAACCCGAAATCTTTTTCAAACACCGGCACATGAAAATGAGCCCGCCATTCCACCACAGAAGCATTCGTTGCATCATCCAGAGCCTCCGGCAAATCGCGGTATCGAAGTAAATTACCCTCCGAAGTTCGTGCTACCACCTGGTGCAGGTAAACCGGCTCGTTAAATGTAGCGAAGGCGGTTGATACGGCGGATCTGGCAGTAGCATCTTTATCCATCAAAGCTTTCAGTGCAGCACTGATCTGTATCTTACCAATTTTTATCCCTTTATCACGAAGCGTATCCATCATTTCAGCGTGCGGTTCGTAGCCTATTGCAAAATGACAGACATCGTAACACAAACGTATATGCGCTTTAATAAGGAGTGCCGACTCTTCCTCCGAAACAGCATATCTTTCAGCAAAGATGGGTATGCCGGCAGGTAACAAATAATTTTCATACCAGTCGATAAACTCACGGCCATTTTCAAGCAGGCCATCCGGTTCGGGTTCAATATCCAGATGAAGCGACCTGCCCGATGTTGCAGACATAGCAATGAGATATTCTGCTACTTTCAACATGTTACCCGTAGCAGTTTTCATTGCCTGTTCCGATTCATCTTCGTTGTTAAACCAATACCGGTAGCTCAGTGGCGAAGTAGAAATGCCACCATCCATATCATCGGGAAGAAGCTGTGATAATATCTCAAATAACCTGAGGGTATAATTCAAACGCTCGGTGGTCGTCCAGTCGGGAGCATGAACCTGGTCTTTCACACGCGTCTGGTGAAATTCGCCGTAAGGAAAACCATTCATGGTAAAAACATACACATCGTTGTCGTGAAGCCATTGTTTAAAGTGATCCAGGTTTTCTTCCTTAATCAATTCCATACCGGCCACATTAGAAAGGCGCAAACCAAGTCCCATTGGCTTATCCGGAGAAAGAGCGGCTTTTATTCCGGGCAGGTTAAGTTGTAGAGCGTTAAAATGATCCTGCCAGGTTTCACCGGAATGTATATTGGAACAGTAAGATAGATGTCCGTGGTTGGTTATCATTAAAGCAGACAATTTTAATGGTTGAATATATAAAACGGCGGTCAGGCAAATTGTAATTTTTCCGCCGCCTGTTTAAGCAGTTCAATGTCTATTTCATGAATTTCTTCTCCTTTGCCGATGGCGCCAAGCAGCATAATCGTTAGCTGACCGCCCAGGTGCTCCTGAAACTCCTGCAAACCCATGATAATAGGACTGCTACTTTCTTTCACACTCATCAGCGGATGAAACAACGAAAAACCCAAAGCTTTAAGCAGGCTGGCAATACGATCATAATCCCGTTCAGGCAAACGGCCGGTTAAGCAGGAATACTGGCTATCCAATGCAATACCCATTGCTACTGCTTCGCCATGAGTTACTTCAAAATTTGTAAGCTGTTCCAGCTTATGTGCGCTCCAATGCCCAAAATCCAATGGACGTGACGAGCCGCTTTCAAACGGATCGCCGCTGGAAATATGTTTCATGTGAAGTTCAGCGCAACGTTTGATAAGGTATTCCATAGCTGGCCGTTCGCGATTAACCAGTTTGAGGGCATTAGCTTCTATCCATTCAAAAAACGCCGCATCTTTTATCAAGGCTACTTTCACCGCTTCGGAGATACCGGAGCGCCAGTCGCGGTTACTAAGGGTAGTTAAAAAATGATAGTCGTTAAAAACTGCAACCGGCGGAGCAAAAGTGCCCAGAAAGTTTTTTTTGTTCTTGAAATTCACCCCGTTTTTTACGCCAACGCCGGAATCGTTCTGTGAGAGTACGGTAGTGGGAATTCTTATGTGTTTAATGCCCCTGTGAGATACCGCCGATGCGTAACCGGCAAGATCGAGTAGAGAACCTCCACCTATGGCGGCGACGTAAGAATGACGGTCTATGCCGAATTCGTTTACCGCATCCACAATTTTGTCAAAGTTTGCAAGATCATTTTTAGCAATCTCACCGCCGGGTATCAGCAGGATATTTTTAACCAGTTCAACCGTTTTATATTCCTGAAAATAGTCAGTGACCTGTTTCAACAGTGCAGGATGGTGGTTGGCAACATTTTGGTCTATAATAAAGAAGATTTTCCTGTTTTCGCCCTCTATCTGTTCATTCAATAAAAATTCGTTGAATAAAGTATTGGTGACATTAAAAAGTTCATTGGTAAAATGAACCCTGTAATTGTATGTAACAGTAAACGATTGTTGTAAATAATTCATATGCAAGATAATAATAGGGCGAATTGCGGCGAAATTAGGACTATTATATTTAATGAGTGGTTAAAGTAGGTGGTGAAGCTGGTCTAACACTGAAAGGATGAAATGATTATAGCAGAATGTATAATTTGGAAGCAAACCGCGAAGGGGTAATTTCATTTAGTTTAGGACTGATGAATGCGTAACGGTTCCCCTCCTTTTCATGAAGAGGGCAAAAGTATGAGATTCTGGTTCCCCTCCTTACAAGGAGGG
>CAXTDO010000591.1:0-4598 GCA_964242315.1 uncultured Flavihumibacter sp. | reverse complement strand
GTGAATCCACCGAGGAATACAGCCATATCGAGGAAAACATATCCGTAAAAGAAAACGCTGCAATATTGCACGAGGCTATTGATTCATTGTCGCCACAAAGAAGCCATATTTTCAGGCTTTGCAAAATAGACGGCAAAACATACAGGCAGGTGAGTGATATATTAGGCATCTCCGAATCTACCATCAGCGATCATATTGTAAAAGCCAACCGCTACCTGCATAGTTACCTGTCTGTTAAATTGTAATTCCTGTTTCATTAAAAAATCAAACAGTTTTTTTTCAGCGAGCAGAGGAGGATGATCTCTTAAACGTATCTATATTAATTGCGGTTATAACGGCATACCGTATTTTATAAATGATCTTGTAAGAAGTACATATATGGAAAGTGCAACATTACTTACGGGATTCGTCTCCCTATCGGAATATGCGACTGAAATGGAAGTGAATCTCAGATCAGATTTGATGGAACGGACTAGCCTGGCAGACAGTTTTGATAGTGAGCCAACGGATCAATATAATTTTAAAATTGTTATTAATAATCCACTAGTGGATTCCTCACCTAAACGACCCGGTATTAGAAATTGCGCAGGGAAAAGTAACTGTACAAAATGTGGCTTATGCGGTATGCGCCGTAAGTTTTAAAAGGAGTTGATTTATTCCATTACTGTCCTTTACATCATAAATAATACAAAAACACTAAACATGCAAACTAAATTACGTTCGTTAGAAATTACTCAGCCATTACCTAAAGAGAAAACATTAATGAATATGCGGGCGTTCAAATACCTGTGTCCGCTTATTGCTTACGTGGGCGCTTTTATTTCCTTTACCTCAAAAGGCTGGTTATGTTTTTTGCCTTTGATCGTTACCTGGGTATTACTTCCTGTATTGGAATTAATAATAAAGCCTGATGTAAAGAATTTATCAGCGATAGAGGAAGAAGTAGCTAAACAAAGCCGCATTTATGATTACCTGATTTATATGATGGTAGTGTTGCAGTTGCCCACACTGTTCTTTTATTTACATTCCATGCAGGACCCGACCCTGACTTTAATGGATAAGATAGGACGCGTAGGATCAATGGGATTATTTTGCGGTACCAGCGGAATTGCTGTAGGTCACGAGCTGGGGCACCGGTTAAAAAAGTTTGAAAAGATACTGGCAAAGTTATCCCTGCTTACATCTTTATATATGCATTACCTGATTGAACATATTAAAGGGCATCATAAGATTGTGGCTACCCATGATGATCCTTCTTCTGCCCGGTATGGCGAGAATTTATACCGGTTCTGGTTAAGAAGTTTTGTATATTCTTATGTTAGTGCATGGAGGATCTCCAATAGTGAATTTAGAAAAAAAGGCTTGTCGCCATGGACTATAAAAAATGAAATGGTGCAGTTCCAGATAATCCAGGTGTTATTTGTTACAGCTATCTTTTTAATATTCGGATTACCTATTTTGGGATATTTTATCGTCACTGCCCTTATTGGTATTTTCCTGTTCCAGTCAGTAAGTTATATAGAGCATTACGGATTAACCAGGAAGCTTGGCAGCGAAGGCGGTTATGAGCGTGTAATGCCCGAACATAGCTGGGACAGTGATCATCTCCTGGGCCGCCTGCTTTTATTTGATGCACCCCGCCATAGTGATCACCATTACCTCGCAAGCAGAAAATACCAGATATTACGTCACCATGATAACGCACCTGAGATGCCGACCGGTTATCCCGGTATGATTCTTCTTGCTCTTGTGCCGCCTGCCTGGTTTCTCATCATGAATAAAAAAATAAAAATGGCTGAGCAGCGGCCGGTGATCGATCGCAAGCTACAGGCAAAGATTTCTTCGTTGTCTCAGTTGAATTAGCAATGTTGAGAATTCAAATGATATAATACTGTTAGCGATGTTTGCAATTACAATTTAGCTATAGAACTTCCCTTTCATAAATCAACCTTAGATACAAAGAGTTTTTTAACCGCAGAGGGCACAGAGGAGGAAACGCAGAGGGCGCGGAGGGTTTCCTCTGTGCCCTCTGCGGTTAAAAAAACCAATGTGCAGTGCAGCCAGTACCAGTTAAAAGGTGCCTGCAAGGCATTATTAAGGGCCGATTATACAGTTAAAACCTCCTTATTCCGGAGTGTTTCACACGCATAAGTCCCGTTATTCCCTTCTTTTATTTCGTTGGTGCATTGACAATCTTTGTCATGCAAATCAATAGCAACAGCAGTGAAACAATATTGCGTAGCTAATGCCTCAAAACAAAATACAAATCCATCGCAATGCTTACTAAAGTATTACCTAATGAAAAGGAACTGGTGCTCCGATTATCACAGGGCAATGAACAGGCGTTTGAAAGAATTTATAATTTTTACAGTGCCCGGCTTTATGGTCATCTTTTAAAGCTGGTAAAATCAGAATCAGTTGCCAGTGAGATATTGCAGCATGTGTTTATTAAAATATGGGAGATTCGTGCTGATCTTGATCCTGAAAAGTCGTTCCGCTCTTACCTGTTCCGTATTGCAGAGAACAAGGTGTATGATTTTTTTAGAAAAGCAGCCAGTGATAAGAAGTTGCGCCAAAGGTTGCTTCGTGAAGCTACAGAGGAATACTGCCATATCGAGGAAGACATAGCTGTGAGAGAAAACGCCGCCATGCTGCACCAGGCAATTGATTCATTGTCGCCGCAAAGGAATCATATTTTCAGGCTTTGTAAAATAGATGGTAAAACATACCGGCAGGTGAGTGATATATTAGGCATCTCAGAATCTACCATCAGCGATCATATCGTAAAAGCCAATCGCTACATATATAATTATTTATCCGTTAGATTATCGCTGTTTTATAAGTAATGCGCTGCCGTGTGCAAAATTATATGCTATTTTTCCGGCAAGCAGAGGATGACGCTTTTCAAAACGTATTAGCTATAAAATAACAATTGAAAAACAATTATACTATAAAGCGATTATTTGATTCATTTGTTAAAAATCAGTGCTCCAGTGAGAACGTCAATACTTTACTGGATCATTTCGCAGCCGGGGAAAACAAAATGTTATTACAAAGCCTGATCAGGAAGGAACTTCAAACTTTTGACGCAAGCTTTGATGAATTTGATGATAATGTACAGGCAGCAGTCAGCCGGTCATTTAGAGCACTTAAACAAAAGATATAACGCCGTTTGTAAGTTTTTTAAATCTCCCGATAAAATAATAATGCATTAATGCGTCCACATTTAAATTGGCATCTGGTAAATTAGCTTGCCTGTTGCAATGCATTTATAAATAACAACCCTGATAAATCATCGTTCAACATTATAAGTACACTATTAATGGTACACAACTGCAAATATTCGATCATCACGTATCAGGTAAATGGCAGGAAGAGCAAAACCTGGGTTCACTCGAGAATGGTGTACATAAAGAATCCGCTGACAGGTAAGCTGCAGGTAGTTAAACTATCAATCGGACCCAACGATGATCATAAAATAAAATACAGCTATTATCATAGCCATACATGAACTGCAGGATAAAATTTATTCAATCCGGAGCAATGCAACAGGAGTTGCGAATATTAAAAATTGTATAAACAAAGTATCGTATGAGCCCGATAAATTTTAAATTCCTTCGAAAGAAAACTGCTGAAAAAAAATTACGGGAATTGTTCCTTAAAGAACTTACGAACGAAACGAGTCATATCGACTGGACGAAGCTAACCGGATCATATCAAAGTGTGTTGAATCGTGGTATCGAATCTTTACCACCGGAAAGAAGGACGATTTTTACGCTTTGTAAGATAGAAGGCAAAAATTACGACGAAGTAAGCACTATGCTGCAAATGCCCTATTCCTGCATTAGCAATCATATAACAGAAGCAAATTGTTATATCTACAATTATTTATTATACCGGTTGTAATAAACTATATAACTAAATAATATTGCCATAACAGCTTTGTAAAATTGCTTAAAGAGCTTATTGAAACATCAAAGGGTTACTATGCTGTATTTAATGGCATACAATGCAAGCCCGATACGTGTTTTGACGTTGAGCTTTTCGAAAAGATCATCACGGTAACCATCGATTGTTCTCGGACTTAAGAACATTTTATCTGCAATTTCTTTATAAGTTAATTCCGTACAAACCAGCTTTAAGAACAACGTTTCACGTTCACTTAAATTGATCATGTCCTTATCCTTGTTTGTGTTGATATTATAAATCAGCCGGCCGGTTATCATTTCCGAGTAATAATATCCTTTACTTACCAGCGAATTTAGTGCTTCCTTCAGATCTAAAGGGTCGCAGTCTTTCAAAATATATCCTTTGGCTCCCGACCTGAACATTCTTATGATGGCATTTTCATTGTCGTACATAGACAGTACCAGCACCTTGATTTCAGGATAATTATTTCGTAACCACGACGTTGCCTCGTAGCCATCCATTTCAGGCATATTTATATCCATCAAAACAATGTCTGGTAATGCATCAGGATTTAATTTATTAATAAGATCTTTTCCATTATTAGCTTCGAACAGAATTTTATACTTGTTGAAACTGCTGATCATTTTGCTTAATGCGTTTCTTATAAGGATGTGATCATCAGCCAGTGC
>CAXTDO010000590.1:0-4610 GCA_964242315.1 uncultured Flavihumibacter sp. | reverse complement strand
AGGGTAACCTGGCAACCCGAACTTTAAAATCTTGAATTAAATGACATTGCCCGCAGGGGTGAAATGATTCTTCACGTTAAGGCGCTATATGTCACCCCTTCAGGGTTCGCGTTTGTATATTTAATTGGCTATAATCATGACACCCCTTCGGGGTTTTCCCCACCTCATACCTCATACCCCATACCTCATACCCCATACCTGATATTTACTTCTTCGTAACGCTCCCAGCCCCGCTTACCTGCTGGCTTACATTGGTAGCGTTGCCTCTATAGGAAACCGCGCCTGCGCCGCTGACGTGTGCATCGAGCTTTACGCTGGCATATACCTGGGCATCTCCGGCGCCGGAGATGGTAACTTTGGTATTTTCTGAAAGCAGGTCGTAACAATGGGCATTGGCTGCGCCGCTTAGATCCAGGTCAAAATCTTTTGTTTCACCTTTCAGGTTAACGGTGCCGCTGCCCGAGATTTCTACATCAAGGGCAGGTGCGTCTACTTCCATCTTTATGTCGCCTGCGCCACTGACGTGCATTTTCATGTTCTCGCCATTGTTGATTTTTCCCTGTCCGATGATATCACAGGCACCTGAGACGTTAATGCTTTTGAAAACAGGTGCTGTTACATAAACACGCATATCGCCTGTTGGATCAAGGTCAAAGCCCTCCCTGGTTTTTATAATGAGTTTGTCGCCTTCCTGCCTGGTTTCTATATATTGAATCAGGTTTTCGTCTGCTTCAATCTGCACCTTTTTTACATCACCCTGCGAAATGTTTACTTTCATTGCACCGCGTACTTCTACGCTGGTGAAAGAAGATACGGCCCGTTCCTGAGTTTCTATGTTACTGTTGCCCCGTACGCGTGTACCACTACCAAAACGACAGGAAGTAAACATTGAAGCAGTTATTACGATCGCTACAACTATTTTTTTCATGCTGTGGGTTTGCAAACAAAATTTGATAAAATTAAATGATAATCCAAATAAAAATTACAAGAGGTAAAGTGAGTAGTATAGTGTCAATCATAAATTTTGCTATCAGTCGTCGGCTATCAGGAGGAAAGTTTGTCGTTTTTTTTCTCCTGATAGCTGAGGACTGATAGCTGATAGCAAATACATCCAATACAGCGTAAGGATAACAGTGGTTAATAAAATTTATCCTGAAAATCCTGAAATCCCTTAATCCTGATCTATTTTCGCAGTTAACCGGAGAAATTAGTATGCAAGTTAAGATCAATTGGTGGGAGGTAATTTTTTATTCATTTTCACTGGTAACAGCTATTCAGTTATTTTATTACCTGTTTTTTTTTCGAAGACTTGCATTTTTCGTTCCCAAACAAAAAGAAAAATCACAACAGCATCCCTTAAGCGTAATAATCTGCGCACGGGATGAAGCGGCAAACCTGGCAAAAAATCTTCCGGGAGTTCTTGTACAAACTTATCCTACTACACATGAAGTTATTGTGGTGAACCATAACAGTCAGGATGAAACGCCTTACTTTCTGGAAGGATTGAAAAAAACTTTTAAAAACTTACAAATCGTTAACCTGATACAGGAGGCTAAAGGGATTCCGGGAAAGAAGTATCCTCTATCAATTGGTATTAAAGAAGCCAAGCACGAAATTCTCCTGCTCACTGATGCTGATTGTGTGCCGGCTTCTGAATTCTGGATACAAAAAATGCAGGACGCTTTTGAAGAAGGAATTGATATAGTTCTGGGTTATGGAGCTTATTATAAGAAACCGGGACTACTTAATAAGCTGATCCGTTTCGATACCTTTCATTCAGCGCTGCAATACCTCTCTTACGCAATGGCAGGAATGCCCTATATGGGTGTTGGCAGAAATCTATCTTACAAAAGGGCGCTTTTCTTTAAGCATAAAGGATTTTCATCCATCAATCATGTTATAAGTGGTGATGATGATCTTTTCATAAGCCTGGTTGCCAATAAAAAAAATACTGCTGTGGTTATAGACGAGGAGGCTGTTACATTATCAGAACCACGCCGAAAATTCAGCGGATGGATACGTCAGAAGAACAGGCATTATACCACCGGAAAATTTTACAAGCCGGTTCATAAATTCTTACTGGGATTGTATTCTTTCACGCATTTTTTATTTTACCCTCTTTTTGTAGCGGCTATCTTTTTTTATAACTGGAAGATAGTATTAGGAATTTTTTTGGTGAGATTTATACTTCAGGCAATCGTTTATTACAAAAGCATGCAAAAGCTGAATGAGAAAGACCTGTTTATGTGGTGGTGGCTGTTTGATATCTGGATGTTTTTTTATTACCTCATCTTTGCCAATTCATTATGGAAAAAGCCCCGTCAAAACTGGACGTGATCCTTCAGTATTTTAGTGAATTTACACCGCACCAGTTGGAACAATATGCAGCGCTGGAAGGGTTGTACAAAGAATGGAATAGTAAAATAAACGTCATCTCCCGGAAGGATATTGATAGCCTGTACGAAAAGCATGTGCTGCATTCATTAAGTATTGCAACGCTTGATGGCTTCACACCCGGCATAAGCGTTCTTGATATCGGCACCGGTGGCGGCTTTCCGGGCATTCCGCTGGCTATTTTTTATCCTGAGGTTTCCTTTTATCTTGCAGACAGCATCGGCAAAAAAATAAAAGTAGTTGAGGAAATAGTTGCAGCACTGCAACTAAAGAACGTAACTGCACAACATACCAGGGCCGAAGATATTAAAAAAAGAAAATTCGATTTTACCATCTCAAGGGCTGTTGCGCCAATAAATGACCTTTGGAATTGGAGTAAACCTTTACTTCGTCAAAGTTCACCTACCGGTACGGCGGGCCGTCCTGATAGCGGCATACTACCCGGATTAATATGCCTCAAGGGTGGTGACTTAAAACAGGAAATAGCTGAAAGCGGCACCAAAGTTAAAATGACGGATATCTATAAGATTTTCCCATTGGAATACTTCAGGGAAAAATATATGCTGTATGTGAGTCAGGTATGAGGTGTCAGGTATGAGGTATGGGCTATTAGATGCGAAGTCAACCGATAGTGCCCTGCTGATAGCTGACCGCTGATTGACTTGTTCTGAAAAAATTGACAGTTTTATTGAAATTGTTTTTTAACCCCGAAGGGGTTTTACATATATTGCATTCCAGTATTTCTACACACCTCACACCTCACACCTGACTTACCACAAAGTGGTATTTGCAGGCAATAAGAATAGCCGCACCTTTGTTGAAACTACTCGTTATGAATATATCAGTATGTATTGTAGATGATAACGACGACATACGGACCGCGCTGGAAGAAATTGTTTCTATGGCGGAGGGATATAAGCTGTTAGGAGGATTTTCAAGTGGTGAAGAAGCTTTGGAAAAGCTACTGCCACTGCATCCGCAGGTTGTACTGATGGACATCAATCTGGGTGGCATCAGTGGAATAGAATGTGTAAGAAAACTAAAGCCTCTCAACCCTGAGATTCTTTATATGATGTGTACCGTTTATGAAGAAGATGAAAAAATATTCGAAGCGCTGATAGCCGGCGCTAATGGATACATTCTTAAAAAAACATCTCCCAACAAATTACTGGAAGCCATTACCGAGCTTAATGAAGGCGGCGCACCCATGAGCAGCCAGATTGCACGCAAGGTAGTAGCTACTTTCCGAAACAAAGCCATCGTTGAAGAACACCCGGATGCGGCTTCGCTTGGTACATTGTCAAATCGCGAGAAAGAAATCCTGGAGTGGCTGGCAAAAGGAATGTTATATAAAGAAATTGCCGCGCAGTTATTTATCAGTCCGGAAACAGTTCGCAAGCATGTGTACCATATTTATGATAAACTGCATGTAAATAACAGGATAGAGGCTGTTAACAAATATTTTAACCGCTAATGTTAAATTTGGAAATTACCACAAAGTGGGTATTGTGAAGCATATTGCTGTTGTATATCTTTGGTTCAGATTGGATGCATCTGCAAATATTATTAATCATTGACACCTTATCTTGTGCTTACCTTTCATCCCTTCAGTTAAAGACTTTCTAACCATGAGCCTTAAACGACCACCAGCCGCTTCATTTTGAAGCGGCTGTTTTGTTAGGTATGAGGTGAGAAGTCTATGGGCTGGATATGATATTTCTATAAACATGTCAGCCCTTCGGTCTTCTTACCTCATACCCCATACCTCACACCCCATACCTGGCTTTACTTCATCACGTTATCCACCCTGTTGATATCCGCCAGGCGTTTTGTGGGATCGATTTCTATCGCGGTCAGATCGGTTATTTTGTGAGTGGTTTCAATGGTATATGTTTTATCTGTCCACTTCCATGGAGCATACACTTTGCGTGTGATAGCATATTCCTCCGGCTTCTGGCCGAACATGAGGTACATTGGGATATAATGCAGTTCCTTTGAACCATCTTTGAAATTTAATTGCACATCAATAGGCATCGGCACTTCGCCGAGGTTTTTTATCCTGACAAGCGTTTTACCATCTGATTCCCACAGGCTGTCGATCCCGTAATTAATCGTTTTGGTGGTGTTGATCCAGTATTCTTTGTACCAGTCCAGCTTCATGCTGCTTACCTGTTCCGCTACCCTGATAAAGTCGTTTGGATTTGGATGTTTAAAGC
>CAXTDO010000589.1:0-4662 GCA_964242315.1 uncultured Flavihumibacter sp. | reverse complement strand
GCTATGAGTTGCAAGATTCTCTTCTTTGAATCTGTGAGGTTTTTACAAACCAGCGAAGCGGATGAGCTTCGCCAGGTTCAACCCTGCTTTTGAGCCATTACCTTAGAGCACACCTTATTTCCCTTCCACTTTCATCACTCCTCTCATAATAAGATAATGGCCGGGATAAGAGCAGATAAACGGATATTCACCCGGCTTTGCGGGTGCGGTAAAATAGATTGTTTCCGATTTACCGGGCTGCAATAATAAGGTATGAAACAACACTTTGGGTGTATTAGGCACATAGTTCATCCGCTCGCCGTTTAATCCCATGGTTAAGGCAAGCTTTCCTACTTCGTCTGCATCGCCGGGGGTGGTGATGACTACATTATGCAGCATATCGTCGGTATTGTTAAAAGTGAGTTTTGCTTTTGAGCCGGCTTTTACGGTTAACAGGCTGGTATTGAATTTTAACCCCGGAATGGGGTTTAAAGCAAAAGTTTGAACCGATGCATTGTTCCAGTTGGCAGGGGGCGATGTCTGGTGTTTTGTTGAAGAAGCCACAGATGTTTTAGAAGGTTTGTTATCGGTTGCCTGCATTTTTGTTGTTGTAGCTGTAGCTGCATCCGCATGATGGTGCGCCATTGGCATTTCAACCCTGTTCTGACCTGTTATCGCCAGCTTTTCGCCGTCGGGCTGGTTGTTGAGCGTGTAATAACCGAAGTTATGCAGCAGGGAAAAATTTTCTGCAGAGCGCACTCCCGCTGCTTTGATCTCGTGGATGTATCCCAGCTTCAGGCTGTCTGCTACAAGTCTCACTTTTAATCCATCGGGAGATACTTCAATTGCTTTTATCGGGCAATTTCCCTGGTTGATAACGGGACTTCCATAGGTATGGCCATACCTGTACGTGAAGCGGGTAAGCTGGTATGATGCCACGTCGCGTGCCCGTTTTACGTCAACGGGTTGTGTAAATTCGATCTCAAAGCCATCGGGTGTAGCCTTAACGGTTTTCATTTCAAAAGGGGTGTTGCCATTCCATTCCACGCGCTGCAAGCCGTACGAGTCGGGGCCGGTAGAGCCCCATCCCCTAGAGGTCATACCTACGAACATGCTTCCGTTCGAGCCCCAGTTGAGCCGAAGCACGCCGGAACTAAAACCTTCCCTGAAAGGAAAAGCCACACCCTGGTATACTCCCTTGATTTTTTCCAGGTACACCCGCATGATTTTACTCTAACCCTGATCGCCTACAAATAACTGGCCCTCGAAGGGACCCATTTTTCCGTTATTGTCATAATTCAGGATACCGGAAGTTGAAATACCCAGGATGGATTGCGGAAACCATACTGACGAGCTTTTTAATCCGGGAAGCCGTTTTGCCACTTCATATTTTGGCTCGTCCGTATCAATAACGTCTTTCATCCTTACTTTAACGGGAGATCCGGGAAGGTCAGCCCAACGCAATCCTTCGGGGTGGCCAAGGAAATCTCCTTCATTTATCTGCGTGATATGTCCTGACCCTACCCATCCACCCTGGTTCTCGGCATAAAAAATCTCACCGTCTTTAAGAGCAAAAGCAGCCGGGGAACGCAGGCCAGTTGCAAAGGGCATCATATGACCGTCCGGAGCTATCTTCAGCATCCAGCCATGCCATCTGGATAAGCTTTCTTCCCTGCCAGTCCAGCCGAGATTCAGTGTTACCACTAAATTGCCCTTGGTATCTAAAATAGGGCCATATGCATATTCATGATAGTTGCCTGACAAAGGCCAGGAATAAATGGTTTTGTATTCATCGGCTTCCCCGTCACCGTCAACATCGCGCAGCCGTGTCAGTTCCGCGCGCTGGGTTACATATAATTCACCGTTGATGTAATTCAGTCCCAAGGCTTCATGCAGGCCCTGGGCAAACAGCCGGTACTTAGGATAAGAACCGTTTTTCATGTACGGATTGCTGATCACCCATACTTCACCGCGGCGGGTACAAACCGCCAGGGAGCCATCGGGCAGGAATGTCATGCCCCCTACTTCCAGCATAACGCCCTCCGGAATGGGTATGGTAAATATCTTATAAAAATCCTGTTCTTTCTGTACCCTGGCAGTATCGGTATTTTGCTGCTGGGCCTTAGCTGTATTGAGCAACAGCATGCAACCAAGCATAAACGCCGCCACATAGCGAAACTTTGATATAGGTTTGTAAACTGATATCCTATAATTTTTACTTGTTACCATATGATTGAATAAATTAACGGATCTGAGGATTGGTACCGGACAATGATTTCTTTTCCTTTTGGGGAAGACCTGAGAACAGGTTTAAATTTTTTATTCAGCTTTATATAAAAAGAACGGTCGTCCACCACGTATAGATCATCGTTTACGCGCTCTATATTTTTCCCTTCTATTACCCTGCAATAAAAATTAGCCGGTGGATTACTCACCATAATTGCCCTGGTTAATCCTTCGCCGGCTGTTTCAAAAGCAATGCTATCTTTAACTTCCGTGCCCGATAACGAATAGCTGAATACCGGCGACCTTTGCTTGTTAAGCAGGTAACCGTGCTGTTGCAGCTCATCAAAAGCCACGGAATCGGGCCAGTTATCTTTTTCATTATTAAGAACGGATAGCGAAGGTGCGTCGCCGAGTGTGATAACGCTTCCAAGCGGCCTGGCTCTCTGAGGCTCGCCCCTTCCTACCCACATGCGGGTGACATCTAAAAATTTACCCCTCCATAAATAAACAAGTGCGCCTTGTTTAAGATCGTAAGAATAATTTACTTCGGCAGGGCTTCCAACAGAAATTACATGGGTAAGGATTTTTTGCCCGTAATCCATAAAGCTGCGTAACAGGTAATTCCTGGATTGGGGATTTATAAGGATAGGGTTTCTGGATTCCCAGTAGCTGTAATCGGTGGGTACAACATTAACCTCCTGTAGCGGTGGCAGCTCGCGATAAGTAATGTTTTTGAAGGCCACCGGCCCATGGTCGCCCTGCAGCACCAGCGGACCACGGCTTTTTTCGTCCGTAAACATAGAAGAGCCGGTTGGTCCGGTTACGGTAGTCAGTTGCTGTACCAATATGCCATTGAGATAAACTGACTCAAAGAACGCATTTCTGATTTTTTCACCTGCCTGATTAAAACGGGCGGCCCTGAATTTAATGTTCAGGTGTTGCCATAACCCGGGTGCTCTTGCCACATTCATCAGCGGAGGAGTACCTTCAAAAGTTCCTCGCGCGGGAGTCCACCTGGAGTAAATGCCGCCAACATCGGAAGCCGCCGGATTGAGGCGTGTCCAGCTATCCAATAGCTGCACTTCATACCTGCCCTGGAAGTAAATACCCGAATTGGAATTCCTGGCCATCATAAAATCAAGCGATACTTCCAGGTCGCCGAATTCTTCTTTGGTGTACAGATGCATCCGGTTGTTTTTAGAGAAATCATCAACTACGGCACCCGTTCCTTTTATTGCTTTTATATCCTGTGGCTTTGTGTAATCAGCCGAGGCGTCTCCGGCTATGCTCCAGTTTGCCGGCGGGTCGGCAAAGGCGCTAAGGTCATTCAATGTAATGCTCTTTAACGAAGAGTCGTTCTGGGAGAAGACAGGATAAGAGTACAGCGCCAACGCGGCCAGGATACTATAAAAAATTTTAGACAATTGCATAGACATACAAGATATTTAATGTTATTTGGCAACCAGTTTTACATGAAAACCAGGCACCGGACCCAATACTGTTTCCAACCGGAAAATGGCCTCACCCGGTGTGGCATCTTTATTTTTCAACACTACCGGGAGTGATAACTGACCACCCTTCTTCAAAATATATGGCAGTGCCGGCAATTTCACCACAAACTGTTCAACATTTTTACCTATCAGCTCCGCAGCGATGATCTCTACCGCATCGCCTTTATTAGTAAACTGAATCTGATCGTCTCCATCTTTTCTTACAATAATTTCCGGCGTTTGCGTTACTAATGCGGCATCTGACTGAACAAATGAAACAGGACGGATCTCGATCTTTTTATAGTAGTGCTCGGCACCTTCACTTTGAAACTGGATCTTTCCCCTGGTTACCTGCTCATTCAGATCTTTACGGAAGATATTGAATAACCGGTTTACCACAAAACCATTTACTATAAAAACGGCATCTGCGTTTCTGGTTACCAGCTCACTGGTGGTCCATTTTCCTTTCTCGCTTTCAAAGTTACCCGAACGATACACCCTTCCCGGATGCCGTGCCAACGGCATGGTGGGATCGTATTTATCAGCAATTTCATTGTACATTGTTTTTACCGCAGGAGTGAACTGGAATTCGGCATCCCCGGCGCCTACATTAAAAAAATCGCCGATCTCACCCTCCTGCACCTGCATTTCCATACTGCGCATCCAGCATTTAAAGGCATAATCAAATCCTTCCGTACAGTGAAACAGCACTCCGCCGTCACGCGGCGAATTATCTTTAGGCGCATACTTTTTTTCACCCCATTTTGTTTCGAAACGCAGGTGATAATTACCAAAAACTTCCTTGTATGTCAGCGCTCCCCATATTTCTCCTGAAATATGCAGCAGCCCGTTTTCAACTGTAAATACGTGCAGGGGATCGTTGTTCAAACCAATAGGCGGCTGGTAAGGAACAGTACTGTCTTCAGAATACCCTGACAGGTTAACGGCACGCAGGTAAGTATCCCAT
>CAXTDO010000588.1:0-4665 GCA_964242315.1 uncultured Flavihumibacter sp. | reverse complement strand
GCATTAGGTAATCAAAGAGTACTTGTTGCAGGAGCTATGGAGATGCCTGTCTTTACAAAATTGCATCCCGGTCCATAAACATCCGGATTATTAATAACACCCAGGTATGAGGCGCCGTCGTATGCAATGTATATCTTATTATCAGGCCCTATCTGCAGTGCTCCGGCAAGATTACCGGTACCTGCATCCAGAACTTTTTGCGATGCGATAGTATTGCTGATAACGGGGTCGAGCTTGTATTGCAAGATTTTATAAAGAGGAAGCATACACTGGTATGCTTCACTTACATACAAGAGTTTTGAATCGGGTGAAAACTCCACTCCATAAGGGCCGCATATTGTGCCTGATGAAGCCGGCAGTGATTGAAAATTACTTATTGTACCAGTAACGTCATCAAAATCGAACATCTCAAAATCGCCGGCATTATTTGCGCTCACGAGCTTTTTACCATCGGGTGAGACTTTCATATAGCCGCGGGTGTTGTCAGGAATGTCGAATTTACTACCAATGTAACTAACCTTTGATAGTAAAATACCTTTGCAATCTATTGAAAACACAAAAAAGGCATCTGTAAAAAAGGTACCATAACCGTGTACAATTAACCAGATATCGCTTCCATTTTGCTTTTTAACTGCAGTAAGTTTTTCGGAAGCAGGTAGCTGGAAGTCTACATTTTTTTGTGTTGGGTCTACATCTCCCAGCCCGCCATTTAATTTCATATCAACCAGCGAAGACCGAAGACCATTTGGTCCTCCGGCCTTGTCTACAGTAAAAATGTAATAAAGATCCTTATTACCGGGATAGTAGGTAATAAGCACTGTTTGCGTACTTCCAACATCACCCATCAATCCCGTACCATTGGGCATAGGCTGATGCATCCTATTCCACACCGTTACGCCATCCGAATAAAATAAAAGATTGCCCTGGTCATCACTAATAGCAGAAGGGCCTGCTGCTGATACAACCTTGCCACCCGGAAGAAAGGCGGGAGCGCCTGAATTGAAATTTAACCCTGCATTATTGCCGAAAAACCAGTTATTCAATTCTTTTTGAGCAACAGCTATTTTAGTAAAAACAATAGCCAACCCAAATAAGAACATCAGTTTCTTCATAAGCTACAGTAGGTAAAATTACAATTTAAGCCTGTTACATTGCTTAGCATGTACAACGTTAAACGCTGAAATCAAGTATGAAAGAGATTGAGATTATGTACTACAGGCATAAATCAACTGCTTCTTTCAGCTTAGGTGTGTGATTTTGGTAGTATATACAGGATATTCAAATATTATAGACAAAATCATCATTCAACCATTTTGTCCTAAATCTGAGTACAAACTACCTGCCAAATTAAGGCTTTGTATTATGAATTAACTAATATGAATAATTGATGCAACATTAAAGCATGGAGCTTTTTTATTAGCTTCTGATAATAGTTCTAATTCTGTTATAAACTACTTCTAATTCTTAATAACCCCTGGCAAATTGTGATCGTTACCGTTTTTATCCAGAACTTCTATATGTGTTTTTTTTATTTCCGCTACCATTTGATAGCCAAGTGAAGGAAGAAATACTTTTATTGCATTGTTTCTTACTTCAAGCACATTGCCCTTTTGAAAGCTGAAAGGTCCACTGGTAATGCGTACTGTATCATTTACTTTTATCGCGCATTTTTGCGTTTGAATGTTTTCATGATCATTAAGAAATTGCTTGATCAACTCAATTTCCTCATCGCGAATAACCGCCGGCTTGCCCAGCCAGTTTAAAAAATTCAGTATACCATAAATGTCTCTGACCTTCCATTGTTCCCCTTCTTCTATACGAACGAATACATAAGATTTAAAAAGTGGCTCATGAACAAGCTTTTTACGGTCGCTCCATTGCCGCCATACTTTATTCAGGGGACAGTAATTTTCTATTTTTTGTTTTGTAAGCAGCTCGGCAACTTTCTTTTCCCACCTTGGTTTGGTATACACCGCGTGCCATTTGTAAACAGGATTCATTTATCATTCTATTATGTCAGCGTTATCGATTTGCATGCAGAATTTACAGGATGAAAAATAGTCTGAAGCAGGATTTACAGAATGGAAATTATTTACAGAATCTTCTGGTTGAGGCTTCAATATGAGATACAATAACAAAATTCTGTAAATTATTTTCCATCCTGTAAATCCTGCTTCAAGATTACCTGATATACCTGTTTATAAGATTTTCAAAGTATTCCTGCCTGCCACTGATGGTTTCGGGTTCACCATTTTCTATGGCGTACGCCCGCAGATCTTCCAGGCTTAACTTTCCTTCTTCAAATTCCTTTCCTTTACCACTATCATAGGAAGAATAGCGTTCTATCCGAAGCTTTTTATATTCAGACTTCTGAAGCATTTCCTCGGCAATCATCAATGCCCTGGCAAATATGTCCATCCCACCGATATGGGCATAGAAAAGATCCTCCCTGTCGGTAGAATTCCTTCTTATTTTAGCATCAAAATTGATACCTCCCCCCTTCAAACCGCCCGATTCCACCACTACCAGCATAGCTTCTACCAATTCATTGATATTATTGGGAAACTGGTCGGTATCCCATCCATTTTGGTAATCTCCGCGGTTAGCATCCATAGAACCCAGCAGGCCTGCGTCTGCGGCTACCTGTAATTCATGCTGAAAAGTATGTCCGGCCAGTGTTGCATGGTTTACTTCGAGGTTGAGCTTAAAGTCGTTCGTTAGATCGAACTGGCGCAGGAAATTTATAACAGTGGCGCTGTCGTAATCGTATTGGTGTTTTGTTGGCTCGCAAGGTTTTGGCTCAATAAAGAACGTTCCTTGAAACCCATTTTTTCTTGCATAATCTTTTGCCGTATGAAGGAATTTTGCCAGGTGCTCCTGCTCTCTTTTCATATTGGTATTCAACAGGCTCATGTAACCTTCCCTTCCGCCCCAGAATACATAATTTTCTCCGCCTAATGCTATAGTTGCATCCAGTGCCGCTTTCACCTGGGCGGCTCCGTGCGCCAGCACATGAAAATCCGGATTGGTGGAAGCGCCGTTCATATACCTGCGGTGAGAAAACAAATTGGCTGTTCCCCATAACAGTTTTACACCACTGGCGGCCTGCTTTTCTTTGGCATAGTCAACCAGTGCCTGCAACCTTCGTTCATTGTCTGCTATATCATCGGTATAATCTATTACGTCAACGTCATGAAAGCAATAATAAGGCAGGTTCATTTTAGTGATGAATTCAAAAGCTGCATCCATTTTATCCTTAGCCCGTTCTACTGCATCGCTTTTTTCATTCCAGGGAAACAACAACGTACGGCCGCCGAAAGGATCAGATCCATCTCCATTGAACGAATGCCAGTAAGCACATGAAAATTTTAAATACTCTTTCATGGTTTTTCCAGCTACCACTTTGTTTTCATCATACCATTGAAAGGCCAGTGGGTTATCTGACTGGGGACCTTCGTATTTTATCTGATCTATTCCCTGGAAATACTCTTTATTACCGGTTACAATATTTGCCATAGTTGTGTTATTTTAAGTGTAGTGTCTGAGTATAAATATTTATGAAACAATATTCAAGAAACAATTTTCAATATTCAACGATTAATATTCAATGTTCAATTAATCAACTATTATCAATTGAACATTGAATATTGATTATTGAAAATTATTGCCAAATATTTAAGTTTCTTTCAGTTGCCTGTTAAGAAATATCAACCAGTCATGATAGCATTCATCGTATAATTTCTGCTCTGTCGGCTCTACTAACCGGATAGCAATACTTTTCTCAAAAGCTTCTTTTGAAGAGTTATATATCCGGGCTCCGATACCGGCGCCGATTGCCGCCCCCACACTGCCATCACAATTATATAATTCAACCGGTATTCCGGTAGCATTTACAAAAGCTTCGGTAAACAACTCACTCAAAAACAAATTCGCTTTGCCGGCCCGGATTACGGTAGGATTCATGCCGTTTTCCCGAAGAATGTCCAGTCCGTACCTGAATGCAAAAGCGATACCCTCCTGTGAAGCACGGAATATATGCGCCTGTGTATGAAGGTTAAGGTTAATATTATGAAAATGCGCCCCTACCATTTTATTTTTAAGCATCCGCTCCACACCATTGCCAAATGGAAGCACTCTCAGGTCCTCACTGCCGGCAGTAATTTTACCAGCTTCAGCGTTTATGTTCGAATAAGTGCTAACAGGTGTCATCAGGTCTCTTACCCACCTGTTGAGTATGCCTGTTCCATTGATACACAACAATACACCCAGACGGTTTTGAGCTGTTGAATGGTTAACATGTGCAAATGTATTCACCCTCGATTCCTTATCAAAAGTGAGTGTATCGCTTACTCCGTAAATAACTCCCGAAGTGCCAGCAGTTGCTGCAACTTCGCCGGGTTCCAGCACATTAAGCGATAAAGCATTATTGGGCTGATCACCCGATTTGTAAGTAACCGGAATACCGGCTTTTAAAAAAAGCTTCTCTGCGATATCTCCTTTTAATTTTCCGTGCTCTGAGAACACTTCTTTGGTTTCAGGAATAATGTCCCTATCAAAACCAAAATGTTTGAGGATATCTTCTGAAAGCCGGTTTTCTTTAAAATCCCAAAAGATGCCTTCAGAAAGTGCAGATATACTGGTAGAGATTTCGCCTGTAAGTTTCAT
>CAXTDO010000587.1:0-4680 GCA_964242315.1 uncultured Flavihumibacter sp. | reverse complement strand
GAACAAACAGTTATGAAGGGTTGATGAAATACAAGCAGTCATCCGGCTACTGGCTCGACTGGTTACTGGATTATTGCAAAAGGAAAAATGTTTACATGATGCTGTGCCTCAACCATCACGGCCAGGTATCAACGACAACGGATGCGGAATGGGCAAACAATCCTTATAACGCCGCCAACGGAGGTCCCTGCGCCAACACCTGGGATTTCTTTACGAATACTACTGCTAAATCAGATATTAAAAACAGGCTGCGCTATATAGTGGCCCGTTATGGCTACTCCGCAAATATTCAAAGCTGGGAACTGTTTAACGAAGTGGAATGGACCAACCAGTTTGCTGCTCATAAAACGGAAATAACCGATTGGCACAGGGAGATGTCTGCTTATTTAAAACTGAAAGATGTTAACAACCACCTGGTAACTACCAGCTATGCCCAGGATGTTAACGATGCCGCCACATGGAATTTGCCGGATATAGATTTTACACAAACACATTACTATACCAGCGCACCAAATATTGAAAGCATTCTGAGCTCCGGCGTTCAATCTTATCTGACACAGTTTCATAAACCTACGCTAACCGGTGAGTTCGGACTTACCACCACAGGAAATAATCTGTCTGCCACGGATTCAAATGGTGTACATATACATAATGCTATCTGGGCAACAGCTTTTAGCGGCGCCATGGGATCGGCTATGACGTGGTGGTGGGATAACTATATCAATCCACGCAATTTATATTATCATTATAAGCCGCTCTCCACCGTATTATCCGGACTAGCTCTTAAAGACGATCAATATACTATTAACACGGCCTCTACTGCAGGCGGTGGCGCAGCAGACCTGTCTATCTCGCCCGGCTCCGGCTTTGGAAAGTCACCTGCATCTGATTTCACTATTGATGCCTCCGGAAAAATGACTCCCGGCGCCACACAGCTAAGCTCTTATATTTTTGGTAGTATATTCAACACCCAGAACCGTAATCCGCCAACCTTTCACATTACCTATCCCGTTGCCGGCCAGTTTAAAGTAGTAGTAACCAGCGGGTCGCAGGGAACTGCTCCCAGGATAGATATCTACCTCGACGGTGTACAGGTATTTGATTCAGTTGCCGTGGCTGGTAAAACATATACTGTTGATGTACCGGCAGGAACGCACGCTATAAAACTTGACAACTTAGGAACGGACTGGGTAAACATTTCATCTTATATATTTACCAAGGCAGGTTCACCATTAACCACCTATAATCTCAAATCTGCCGATAGTAAAAAAGCCGCCGGATGGATATTAAACAACCAGTACAACTGGAAGTACCTGCAGGATAATAAAACCAAACCCCCTGTTGTTTCAGGTGCAAGCATAAACATTCCGGGCATAAATAACGGGTCTTATACGGTAAAATTTTTCGACTGCTTATCCGGGCTACCATACAATGTAATAAACGCCGTTCAGGTAACAAACGGAACCCTGAATGTTGCAGTACCCGATATAAGCTGGGATGTTGCCTATACCGCAACACAAAATGCTGTACTCCCACTTATACTTTCAAAGTTTTATGGTGAAAACACCAGCGGAACAAACAAATTATATATAAAAATAGCTACCGCTAAAAACGTAAAAGAAGTAACAGTAGAAAAAAGCAGCGATGGTACTAACTTTTACGCGATTGGAAATTTAAGGGTATTGAATATTGCAGAAAATAATACTTATCTGGATCCTGCGCCTTCCATTGGCAACAATTATTACAAATTGAAAATAACAAACGATGACGGAAGTGTTACCTATTCAGATGTGATAAACATAAAAGTAACTTTTAAAATAAGTGTTGCTGTTTATCCGAACCCGGTTACAAACAAAATCGCTCTGTATCTTTCATCCGCCGAGAAGCAGGATTGCCAAATCAGTGTGCTCGATCTTAGCGGGCATATCATATCAAGGGAAAACCGTCACCTGTCTGCAGGGGAACAGGTGATAAACATTCCGTTTGAAAAACATGCTCCGGGAATTTACTTTGTTCGTGTTAATGATAGTAATGGTACTACTATTCCAATGATTAAAATTTCGAAATAGTTTGAACTTAGGTATCAAAAAGTAGTAGCTTAAACTTGTAAGTTTTTTTAAACACAGAGGTCACAGAGGACAAAACCCTCTGTGTTTCCTCCTCTGTGACCTCTGTGTTTAAAAAACTGGTCGAAGGTTAAGATGTATCAAGTCTGTTTAGTTGGATAACGGATGTTAGTTACGCACTGAAAACCTGAAAACGGTTTGAGATCTATAGGTTTCTCCCGGCCTTAAAATGATACTTGGGAATTTGGGTTGATTGGGAGAATCTGGGAAGTGCTGCGTTTCAAGGCAAAACGCACCGTTCTTCGTAAAGGGTATTCCTCCTCGGCCTGTCGTTTTTTCATTGAGGTGGTTGGCTGAGTACAATATCACACCGGGCTCGGTAGTATATACCTGCATTACTCTGCCGCTTAAAGGCTCGTAGGCGGTAGCCGCTAAAGCCAGCCTGCCGGTTTTGTTACGGAGAACAAAAGTATGGTCGTAGCCAATTCCTAATTTTAGCTGCTCATTATTTTCAGTAATACGTTCGCCGATCTTGTGGGCGCTGGTAAAGTCGAATGGCGTTCCTTTTACATCCAGATAATTACCGCTGGGGATGAGTCCGGTAGCTGCTTCCAAAATCTGGTCGGCATAAATACTTAATTCGGTATTCAACGTTTTATCATCTTTACCACCGGATAGATTGAAATAGGAATGGTTAGTGAGATTTACAGGCGTTGCTTTATCAGTGGCAGCCTGGTAATTTATTTTAAGTTCATTATCATTGGTGAGGGTATACATAATGGTCGCGCTTAAATTACCGGGAAACCCTTCTTCACCGTTCTTGCTTAAATAAGTCATCTTTAAAGCCACTTCTTTGCTTCCGGATATTTCTTCTGTGTTCCATATTTTTTTGTGAAAGCCGTTCAGTCCGCCATGTATATACGATGTAAGCGTATATTCTTTTCCGTCGAGCGTAAATTTTTTATTAGCAATACGATTGGCAACACGTCCGATACATGCGCCCATGACCGAGCCGCTGCCAACGGTATATGATGTAAGCGAATCGAAACCAAGTACAACACTTGCCATCTCTTTGTTTTTATCCGGCGTGATAATATCTGTGATAATGCCGCCGTAGTTCATCACCTTTACCACCATGCCTTTGCTGTTTTGTAGCGTATACAGAAATATTTGCCGCCCTTCTGTTTCACCAAAGAACGCTTTTGTAATAGAAGGCTTTTCAGTGCTGCTTACCAGGTAATGTTCTGTGTGTTTTGGAATCGCAAAAGCATAAACTGCTATTAGTAGAATAACGGCTGGTGTGAGGGAAGAAAATACTTTTTTCATACAAAACAATTATGGGTGAAGATTGCCACTAAGTTATATAGAAACTGTTTTAAGCCGGTAATTTTGATAATAAAAACCTTCATCAACACATCTCCCGATTTTGTCGCATTTACCACTTTGAATTGTCGTAATATCCTCCGGGAAACATTAGCCTGAACCATTATTTTTGCTT
This sequence comes from uncultured Flavihumibacter sp., assembly GCA_964242315.1. Classification (GTDB taxonomy): domain Bacteria; phylum Bacteroidota; class Bacteroidia; order Chitinophagales; family Chitinophagaceae; genus JADCRZ01. Next base: position 1,116 of record CAXTDO010000587.1, on the reverse strand, counting down.
TGCCATGTTATAAATCAACATGCCAATTTTAACACATAAAAACTTCAACATGAATAACAACATCTTTCCCTGCCTGTGGTTTGACGGCAATGCCAAAGAAGCAGCTACCTTTTATTGTAATGTTTTCAGCAATTCAAAAATTACTGTAGATACGCCTATGGTTGTACAGTTTGAGATTGAGGGTAAAAAGATTATGGGCTTAAACGGCGGCCCTATGTTCACCATTAACCCTTCCATTTCGTTATTTGTCACGTGCAAGACAGATGAAGAAATAGAGCGTATCTATAATAAGCTTCTTGAAGGCGGCAGTGCTATGATGTCTTTGGATAAATATCCATGGAGTGAAAAATATGCCTGGGTAGTGGATAAATTCGGCATGACATGGCAACTGATGCTTGGCGAGTTACCGGAAGGTGCGCAAAAGATCATAACTTCTTTCCTTTTTGTAGGCGAACAATACGGTAAAGCACAGGATGCTATCAAACTTTACACGTCAATATTTCCAAACGCTTCCATCAATCATATAGAAACTTACAAAGCAGGTGAAGATCAACCCGAAGGCAGTTTAAAATTTGGACATTTTGCTTTGGATAATGAAATGTTTGCAGCAATGGATGGCACCGGCAATCATAATTTCAAATTTAATGAAGGTGTTTCTTTATTGGTGGAATGTGAAACACAGGAAGAGATAGATGGCTATTGGACCAAACTTACTGAAGGCGGGATAGAATCAAGATGCGGCTGGCTAAAAGACAGGTTTGGAGTGTCATGGCAAATAGTACCTAAAGTTATAAGCAGCCTTATGAAGGACCCCGCAAAATCACAAAGAGTAATGGCGGAAGTTATGAAAATGAAGAAGCTTGACATACAAACTTTGGTAGATGCTTAATTAATGTAGTTTAGATAAGGATTTGGAGGACGAGTTCAAGGTTCCCTCCTTGAAAAGGCTACTGTTTGGATACAAGTTTAGTATATAATCTGCTTGCGCATTAGCCGATCGCCAGTCAGATTTAAGTAGTGCCGTTAAGTTAAGGATTTTGAAGTTTTGGTTCCAGGTTCCATCCTTTTCAAGGAGGGGACGATGAAAAACGATGCGAAGCACGTTTTTCATCGGGG
>CAXTDO010000586.1:0-4681 GCA_964242315.1 uncultured Flavihumibacter sp. | reverse complement strand
CGAACCCGCAACACACAGGCCTTATGCCATTCGGCTGATTTAAGAACCTGGAAAGTTGTCTCTGTTATACTTCAGCATCCGGATATTGAGAAACATGGCTTCCAATACCTGGACTGGCAATTTGAAGGGAGTGATATCATAGTGTTGTCGCGTACAGCTTATGATGATGCGGATGGTGGGTCCCACAACCAGCATGATTCTAACTTCATTACTTTTCACAGGATTAAAAATTTCCGCAAGCTCAAGTAAGCGGTGTCTGAACTGTGATTTAACTGATTAAATGAGGGACTATGACATGGAAAAATCATAGTCTCTCATTTGATCAGCTTAATCACAGTTCAGACCTGAAAAAAACTATCCGTATGGCTGCCACGTTATTTTATATTTTATTGGTATTCTACCCATAAATATATAGATTTAGTAAAGATTTCTATTGGCGTTACTACCCATCATTCCGTATCTGCTCGTGTGATATAAAAGCAATACAACTTAAAAGAGACTATAAATTCATGTAACGAAACTTTAAGTTACTGCTTCTCAGTCCATGACTGCCGTTCCTGCACTTTATTGCCCGGGGAATAAAAAGTCATTTATAATAACTTCTTAAAAACGATTGCTATGAGAAAAATCTCTACATTATTTTTTTTGCTGCAGCTCTGTTTCCTGAGTAATGCGCAGAATATAACGGTAACCGGTAAGGTAACATCACCTTCGAACGAACCGGTTTTCGGTGTGAGCATTAAAATAAGCGGCTCGAAACAGGGCGTTGTTTCAGATGAGGCAGGCACTTTCTCTATTAGCGCACCCGCGCGGTCCACACTGATATTTTCACATGTTGGTTTTAATGAGCAGGCTGTTAGTATAAATGGCCGGTCTTACATCACCGTTATATTGCAGAATAATGAAGACAGCCTGCAATCTGTGATAGTAACCGCGTTAGGAATCAGAAAAGATGTAAGAAAACTGGGCTATGCCACTGCAACGGTCAATGCCGACCAGGTTGCTACCAACCGTACACCTAATGTTATGAGCGGGTTGCAGGGAAAAATGTCGGGCGTAAACATAAGTACCATGGGTACCGGGCCCGCGGGATCGGTTAAAGTACGTATCCGCGGCCAGTCGTCATTCAGTACTCAGAACAGCCCGCTGATTGTAATAAACGGCGTACCAATGGATAATACTACCTATGGTATTGGCGGAGGTGTTGGTGTAAGGGCTGGACAGGTGAACAGTACGGACGGAGGTGACGGCCTCTCCAGTATAAATCCTGATGATATTGAGTCAATGACCGTATTGAAAGGTGCCACAGCATCTGCACTTTATGGGTCAAGGGCGAAAGATGGCGTTATCATGATCACCACAAAAAATAAAGCTTCGGGCAAAGGTATCGGCATCACTTATAACGTTAATTACACCACTGATACACCGCTTGATTTCACCGATTTTCAATATGAATACGGACAGGGAGAAAGAGGCGTGCGGCCAACAACCCCCTATCCGCAATCGGGTGTATGGAGCTTTGGTGAGAAGTTTCAGCCAGGCATGACGCAGGTGCTGTTTGATGGAAAAACTTTTCCTTATGAGCCTGTTCGTGACCGTTATAAGAAGTTTTATAATATCGGTACCAATCTCACCAACACGGTTACTTTGGCAAACTCCGGAGATAAAGGTGGCTTTAGCCTTTCTCTTTCCAATACAGATAACAAGGGCATTTTACCCAACTCAAAATTCAACCGCAAATCAATTAACCTGGGGTTTACGCAGAATGTTACCAGCTATTTGAATGTATCAGGCAATGTGAATTACTCCAACGAAAAAAATACCAACCCTCCGCAGGTAAATACGCAGGATATGGCGGTTCCAACGGTGCTGTATACACTTGCTAATTCAATGCCCTTTTATGCACTGGAACAATACCAGGTGCAGCCTAACGGAAACGAATTTGTAATGTCAAGATTCCTGGTACGGAACAATCCTTACTACTCTGTAAACTATCGCAAAGAAAACATTCAAAGAGACCGTGTGATCGGTAATATTGCCGTGAAGTACCAGGTTACTCCCTGGTTGTATGCGCAGGGACGGATTGCGCAGGACATATACACGCGTTACCAGGACTATAACATCCCCAATGGTTATGCACCCATACCTGCGGCCCCGTCCGGATTTGTGAATGGATCATTTACGCAGGATATCCGCCGCTTCAGGGAAAGGAACTATGATTTTTTGCTGGGTGCTAATCACAAGATCGGCAACTTTGGTATTGACGTAACAGCAGGAGGAAACCAAATGTACCGCAGGATGGAATACAACAGCGTGTTGGTTACCGACTTTATAATTCCGGGCCTGTACACCGTTATGAATGGAAGAATCAAAGATCCTTTTTACAGTAAAACCGAAAGAAAGGTAAATTCGTTATATGGTGCGGCTGAATTTTCTTACAAAAGTTTTTTATTTTTAAATGTTACTGCCCGTAACGACTGGTTCTCTACACTGGCTCCTGCAAACCGCAGCATCCTCTACCCCTCCGTTAACGGCAGTTTTATTTTCTCAGATGCCTTCAGTACCAGCCTACCTTCCTGGCTGTCGTTTGGCAAAGTGAGACTGGCTTATGCAGAAGTGGGTGATGATAACGTTGCCCCCTACTCGAACGTATTGTATTATTCAGTAAACAACAATCTCTTCCCTAACCCTTCCGGCTCTGTAGTACCGGTTGGGGGTATTAACGGATCGCAGATACCCAACGCGGATCTGCGGCCATTAAGGGTTTCAGAAACCGAAGCGGGCATAGAACTTAGATTTTTTAACAGCAGGGTTGGACTCGACCTCTCCTACTATTATAAAATTACCCGCGACCAGATTTTAGGCATTCAGGTTTCTGAAGCATCCTCCTACACCAATAAACTGATCAATGTAGGCAGGAGCATGAATCGCGGTGTGGAAATGATGCTGAGCGTAACACCCGTGCAATCAAAATCTTTTAAGTGGGATATTATCTTCAATGGTTCTTATAATACATCTGAAGTATTACAACTAGGCCCAAATGCTGCGGATACTTCCATAGCTGTATCCAACGGTGGTGGCCGCATTTTGAAGCAGGTGGTAGGCAAACCCATTGGTGCTTTATACATTTACATGTATCTGAGAGACAAATCAGGGCAACAGGTGTTTGATAAAGCCAGCGGCAAACCGCTTCGTAACGACATACCCATGTACGTTGGCAATGTGCTGCCAAAATATTTCGGAGGTATCACCAGCTCCTTTGATTATAAGGGACTGTCATTATCCATACTGGTTGATTACAAACTGGGTTCGAAAATGATAGCCGGTTCTAATCAGAACGCGTTGCGCCACGGTTTACAAAAAAGAACCCTGGTAGGTCGTGCAGAAGGGTATGTGATTGGCAAAGGCGTTAATCCCGATGGAGCTACAAACACTACCAAAGCGGATCTGCAGCCGTTTTATGAAACACCCAATGTGCTGGGCGTAAATGAAGACTGGGTATTTAATTCCGGCTTCTGGAAGCTTCGCCAGATTACTATGGGCTATAATTTTACGAAATATGTCAGAGGGCTGAAATTTATAAAAGGATTGAAATTAAGCGCTGTAGCCAACAACGTAGCCATCATAAAAAAGTGGACGGAAAACATGGACCCCGAAAACACCGCAAATATTTCTGACAATGAAACCGGTCTTGATTTCTGGACAGCCGTTCCCCCAACAAGAAGTATCGGTTTTAACCTTAGCATCAAATTCTAATAACCCAACTATAAAAATATTTTATGCCACAGTTTAAAAAGTATTTAACGGGCCTTGCTGCAGCCATATTGCTGCTGGCAGGCTGCGATAAAGGATTCGACGATTTAAACACAAACAAAGTTGATCCCATAGCACTCGATCCGCAATTTGTAATGAACAATGCGGTGATCCTGACTACATATCCCGACAACTTTGCCACTCTGGGAATGCTTACTTATAATTTTGCCATAGTACAGCAGATCATTACTCCCTTCGGCAGCTCATTGTCTGGCGGCAACTACAATATTTTTAATTCCAGTAATACAGGTCTTGTATGGACAAATTTTTATCAGTTCGTATTAAAACAAAACCTTGATGTGATTGAAAAAACAAAAAGTGTTCCTGCACTATCTAACCTATATAACGAAGCCAGGATATGGAAGGCGCACGCATTTATGATCTTGACGGATACTTACGGCGATGTGCCCTATTTCGAAGGCGGACAGGGCTTTATTGCTACAAACATCAAACCCAAATACGACCGGCAGGAACTCATTTACAAAGACATCCTCAAAGAACTGGATGAAGCTTCTGCAGCGCTTGATGCAACCAAAGCCACCAACACAAGTGACATTCTTTATGGTGGTAATATTGCCAACTGGAAACGGCTCGGGTATTCGCTGTTGCTGAGAGCGGCTATGCGTCTTACAAAAGCGGCTCCCGATGTCGCAAAGACCTATGTTGCAAAAGCAGTTGCCGGAGGACTGATGCAATCCAATAAAGACAACTCGGTAATCAGGCATACGTCGTTGTATAATAACTGGATCGCAGTGCATTTAACCGCCAGGGAAAAAGCGAACTTTTATTTAGCCAAGCCATTTGTTGATTTCCTGAAAAATAAAAATGATCCGCGCCTGATGTCTATTGCCGTGAGGGCAGTGGGTGC